>CAYJFN010000071.1:0-8014 GCA_964369325.1 uncultured Arcobacteraceae bacterium | reverse complement strand
TCTCCTTTTACTGCAACAATTTTTCCATCTTTTGTTGCAAGCATAATTCCACATCCAGTTCCACAAAACCTACATGCTGCTTTGTCCCATCGCCAATTTGTTTCAGCTTGAGCTGCTGCTGCGCTTAGTGATGATGGTACGCTCATCCCCACTGCTGCTGCCGCACTAGCTGCTGCTGAGCTTTTTAAAAAATCTCTTCTAGAAAGTGCCATTTGTATCTCCTTTTATAGTTTTTGTATAAAACAATTAATTATAGAACTTTTTTATTGCAAAATATTTGACTGTAATCAATTTAGATAAGTTAATATTAAATATATTCATTTCGTGATTTTTTATTTATGCAAAAGTTAATTCTGTTTTGTTAAAATATCTAAAATATTAAAAAGGTTTTTTAATGTCATATTTTCCACTATTTCTAAATATAGAAAATAAAAAATTTTTAATCATTGGTGGAGGAAGAATAGCTTTTCTGAAATTAAGACATATGTTGGATTTTACAAAAAATATCTCATTAATCTCTAAAGAGTTTAACAAAGAAATGCTTGAATATATAAATGAGTTACAATTAAAATATTCTATTAAAGAGTATGAAGAAAAAGATTTAAATGGCTACGATATAATAATTGTTGCAATTGACGATTATGCACTTCAAGAAAAGATATATTTCCAAGCTAAGAAAAAAAATTGCATATGCAATTGCGTTGACTTGCAACAATATTGTGATTTTATTTTTCCATCATATATAAAAAAAGGTGATTTAACAATTGCTATTTCAACATCAGGAAGCTCTCCTGCTTTTGCAAAATATCTAAAAATTTATATTTCTAAATTAATCCCAAGTAATATAGGTGAATTCTTAAAGCAAATGAAAAACTTTAGAAAAACTATGCCTAAAGGAGGGGATAGAATGAAGTTTTTAGACAACAAAGCAAAAGAATATATAAATTCTTGGAAGAAAATTTATTAGTCAAACCATTTTATCTCTTCTCTTAATTTTACAACATCTCCTACTATAATAATTGCTGGGGTTTGCATATTTTTTGATTTACTAGCAATATTTTCAATAGTTCCTACAACAACTTGTTGATTAGAAGTTGTGCCTTGTGATACAACTGCACATAAAGTCTCTTTAGGTTTTCCAATTTCAATTAGTTTGTTCATTATTAAATTTATATTATGAAAACCCATCAAAAACACAATTGTTTCATCATTTAAAAAAGTTTGCCATTCTAGTTGAGAAATTTTTTTAGAAGAAGCTTCATGCCCAGTTACAACTCTAAAAGAAGTTGTTATTCCCCTATGAGTAACTGGTATTCCTGCATACGCAGGTACGCTAATACTTGAGGTTACTCCTGGAACAACTTCATATTCAATATTTCTTTTTTTTAAATACAAAGCTTCTTCAGCGCCTCTTCCAAAAACAAAAGGATCTCCTCCTTTTAATCTTACTACTATTTCGTTTGCTAAAGCCTCTTTATAAATGATTTCATTTATTTTTTCTTGCAAGAAGTGGTGCTTTCCACTTTGCTTTCCTACATAAATAAGTTTTGTATCTTTTTTTGCAAGTTCCAAAATATCGGAATTTGCCAGATGGTCATAAATAATTACATCTGCTTTTTTAACTAGTTCAAAAGCTTTTATTGTCAATAACTCAATATCTCCTGGACCAGCACCTGTTAAATAAACTTTTCCCATTTTGTCTACAAAGTTACTTAATTTAAAGTAAGTTTTTTTAGCTTTTCAAGCTTATCTTTAAGCTCTTCAAGCCTTTTTGTAGAATTAATTAATTCTTCTGTTGATTCAATTATCATATCTTCACTAGTATTAATATGTTCAGAAATATTTGAATTGTCTTTTAAGTTATCAATAATTTGATCAAATTCTTCTGTTATTTTTTCTAATTGATTTGATGCATGCTGTGATTGAGTAATTGCATTTGAAGAAAACTGCATAGCAGAATTTACTTTATTAATAAAACTATTAAGACTATCAGAAATTTCAAGAATTTCTCCCTCTTCAGGAACGCTTTGAATTGGAGTTAATTCCGTTATTTCATTATCTTGTGTGAGTTTTTTAACAGAATCAATAAACGATTGTGTGTGTTCTTCAATCTCTCTTAATTTTATAAATATGTAAATAAAAACTAGCATAAGTATAAAAGCAGCTCCATATTGAAAATACTTCAAATAGTTGGTTTTTCTTTCAGCATACAATGTATAAAAATTAACAAGTCTATCAACTTCATAAAGTAAAGTTGGATTTATATCATAAATAGCATTTACATAGTTCTGTATTGGCTTAGAGTGTAGATTATTATTATCAAACAACATCTCTCTTTTAAATTGTTGTACATTTTGAATATAGCTATTCCATACAACATCAATTGTATAAAACTGATTTGCAATTAACTGGTTTGGAGATGCACTTATTCCCAACAGCTTATTTCCATTTCTTAATGAATTCAATGCATAAGTGAACTCTTGTACTGCATTATCTAGTTCAGTGAAATTTGTTGATTTTGTTTCATACAAATAAAAAACATTTTTTGCGATTTTTTGAGTAAGCATTCTTTGTTTTCCAACTATATTTATAATGAGTGCATCCTTTTCAGTTCTGGCGTTTAAAAATATTGTTGAACTTATAATAATAAATACCAATGCCATTACTATGCTACTTAATATTTTAATTTTTGTGCTAATTCTTTGTGCTTTTTTCATACGTTTGTCCCTCTAAATATATTGGCTAATTCATCATTATTTACAATACTTATTTCACCACTTTCAATCTCTATAACTCTATTTCTTACAAGTTTTTTTAAAACTCTTGAAAGAGTTTCTGGTTGTATATGAAGTAAGAAAGACACTTCTTGTCTTTTTAATTGATTAAACATTTCTAAATCATTATGAAGCATAAAAGCAACTTTTGCAGTTGCATCAAATACTAATTCTCTATTTATAATACATTGAAGTTGCTGGTTCTTTTTTAAAAGCTCTTCTATTAGTTCATGTGAAAGAATATTTTGAGATAAAAATAGTTCGTTAAATTTTTCAAAATCAATAGATAAAATCTCAGAATCTTGTGTAAACTCCGCATTTGAAAAACAAAATATTTCACTTTGACTTATAGATGAAAACTCAGAAATCATTGAATTAGCATGTATATGATAAAGGAAAATTTCATTATCAAACTTATCTACTTTATACACTTTGATTAAGCCTTTAACCAAGAACATCAAACGATTAGTAGTTTCATTTTCATAATATAACACTGAGTCTTTAGAGAATTTTTTTAGACTAGATATTTCGTGCAATGCATCTATTTGTTTTTTATCCAAATTCTTAAAAAAATTCATAGAATAAATTATTTCTCGTAGTTCCATAATTGTGCCTATAAAATATTTTGTATTTAAGCTATTTTATATTATTCTAACGAAAAATTAAATTAAGTGGAAATTATATGTTAGTAGATGGACACAACAGAGTTGTTGATTATTTAAGAATTTCAGTTACAGAAAGATGCAATTTTAGATGCCAGTATTGTATGCCAGAAAAGCCATTTTCATGGGTACCTAAAGAAGATTTACTCTCATATGAAGAATTGTTTGAATTTGTTAAAATATCTATTGATGAAGGTGTGAAAAAAATAAGATTAACAGGAGGAGAACCACTTTTAAGAGAAGGGTTAGAAAGCTTTATTCACATGATATCTTCATATAAAAGTGATATAGATCTAGCCTTGACAACAAATGGTTACTTACTTCCTCAAGCTGCAAAAAAACTAAAAGATTCAGGATTGAAGCGTATAAACGTATCTCTTGATTCATTAAAAAAAGATGTAGTTGCAAAAATTGCACAAAAAGATGTTTTAGAAAAAGTGCTTTTAGGAATACAAACTGCAAATGATGTAGGACTAAAAATAAAAGTAAACTGCGTACCAATGAAAGGTATAAATGATGATGAACTTATTGATATTTTAGAGTTTTGCAAAGAAAAAGGGTATCAAGTTAGATTTATTGAATTTATGAAAAATGAACAAGCAACTTCAACTACACAAGGTTATACTTCAAAAGAGATTCAAGAAATTATTGCGAAAAAATACAATTTCACAAAATGTGAGAGAGAAGGAAGTTCTCCGTCACAAAGCTATATGCTTGAAGATGGTTATGTTTTTGGAATAATTGAACCGCATAAAGATGATTTTTGTGCAACTTGCAATAGAATAAGACTAACTGCAAGTGGAGTTTTAATTCCTTGTTTATATTTTGAAGATGCTCAAAGTATAAAAGAGGCAATTATAAATAAAGATATTAAAAAAGCAACACATATTTTAAAAGATGTTTTAGCAAATAAGCCTGAGAAAAATAAATGGAGTGAAGAGCATACTTCAAGTAGAGCTTTTTATGAAACAGGTGGGTAATTAGTGACTAGTGGCTAGTTCTTGGTTTCTAGTATTTAGTTTTCTTTCCTTTATAATGGACTTGTTCACTAAAAAACTAGATTTAGCAAGCAAAATAATTTTTACTAAATCCTAAACTCCTCTTCTACTTTTTTTGCCAAAACTTCGCCTTGCATATTTAAATAATCCTCACTAATAAACCCACTTGATTTTAACTCTTTTAAATATTTTTTACCCTGCTTTAGCGTAAAAACTTTAGAATTTTCCAACTTGAACAAAACTTCATTAAAAGTTTCGTTACTCTCTTTTTTATATAAAGCAAGCAACAAAACCTTTGCTTCTAAATCCATGGTAAAACCTTTTTATAATAAATCGCAAAAAGTATAAAAACAACTCCTAAAATCATAGTTATAACACTTAAAGAGGCAAATCCAGCCATAGCTCCAATAAATAGTGCCGTTATAACATTTACAAGCATAAAAATCATATCATTATATGAAATTACTCTTCCTAAATACTTTGTGTCAATACTTTCTTGTAAATATGCATAAGTTGCTGACCAAAGAGTGGTTGTAAAAAATCCAGTCATAAAAATTGCAATCAATGATATATAAAAATTAAATTGTAGTAAGCCCCATAAAATAATTGATACTCCTTGAAGTATAAATATATAAAAAAGTCTTTGTTTTGTTATCCAATTTGTTAAAATTAATGGTCCTATCATAAGAGCTACTGCTCTTATTGCATTGGTTATTCCAATAGATAAAGGTACTGCTATTACATATTTATACTCATTTTTTGCCAATAATGTTACTAAAGCATCAAAAGAAGTAACTCCCACACTTGAATGAAGTAAGATAAGATGCATTACACTTTTGTTTTGTTTAATATAATAAAAACCATCTTTTATCATAGTAAAAAATTTCTCTTTTGTATGTATTACTTCTACTTTAAAATTAATATTAACAAACACAATAAGTGCAATCAAAAAGAAAATAGAGTCAATAATAATTGCAGTTTTTACCCCATAAGCATTTACTACAACTCCACCTAAAGCCATACCAAGTGCAAAAGTAAATGACCAAATAATAGAGTGAACTTCATTTGCTTTTTGTAAAGCAGTTCCAGATATTAATTTTGGAAGTAATGACATCTCAGTTGAAAAAAACATAGATGCACTTCCCATTCTAATAAATATTATAATCATTAAAAGCCAAAGGTCAGATTTGTCTGTAATTGTTAAAAGCATTAAAGTCATTAAAAATTCTGTACTTAATAAAGCAAACATTAAAGGACGAATTTTTACTTTATCAATAATTACGCCAGAAAAAGGTGCTATTACAACTGCAGGGATTAAGTGCATTGCAGCAACCACAGCTATAGCAAAGTCTGAACTTCCAAACTCTACAAGCATGGTATAAATTGCTACATTTGAAAACCAAGCACCAAAATACGCAATTAGTTGCAAAAGTGAAAGTTTTGCAATAATTGGATGCGTTTTAAATAGCTGTGAATATTTCATTTATACTTATTTAAATTCTACTTTAACTAATTTAGAAAAATTTTTTGGGTTAGGGATTAAAATTTCAACCTTATATGAAGATATATTTTTTGAATCTGCCACTCCAAAAATTTTGTTTATTTTTAAATCGGTTTGCTTATCATCTAAATAGATTTTTTTATCTTCTAAAGTATTAGCTTGAGAAATAGGCACAAAAATTTCTAACTTTCCTTGCGACATATCTTTTGCCTCGTACAAAAGTGTTCCTGAATTTACCCAATTGCCTTTTTTTACTGCTATTTCATAAATATATTTATTGTTTTCTACAAGTTTTTTATTTGAAATCGAATCTTCTAATTGTGCAACTTTTATAAGCAAGTCTGCTTTTGTTGATTGCAAACTAATTGATTTAAGAAGTTGTGAATCTTTATCAAAATCTGATCTTGTAGTTACTTTTTTTAGTCTTTCATAGTTGTTTTGTTCAATTTTAATCATTTTATCATAAAGTTTAATTTTGTTTTTTGTCTCTTCTAGCTCTACTTTATCTACTTTTGCATCTATTTCTACAATAACGCTATTGTTAGCAAAAGCTCCTTCTAAAGATTCATTTGTGTAAATCACTTCCCCACTAACTGCTGAAGCAACGGAATAACTCTCTATTGGTTCTAATTTTGCATAATACTCATTCGCAAAAATCAAACTTGCAAAACTACATACAAGTAATATTTTCTTCATTTTTTTCCTTTGTATAAATTAAAGTTCTAAAGTACCTTCAATAGCAAAATTTGCTTTAGAATCAAGTTCTGCATGACTTAAAACAGCAAGTTGAAGTCCAAACTTCTCATAAAGTTCAGAAACTCTTTTTCTAAGCAAAGGGTCAACTACCATACAAACTTTTGTGATGCCTTTAGCATCTATTTGTTCCAGTAGTGTTTTCGTTTTTGTTACCAAAGAATTAATCTCTCCAATATTTAACATAAGTTGTGTTACCCCATGCTGTTCTTGAAGTTTCCCTATAAATTGTTGTTCCAAATCAGGCTTTAGAGTAATAATTCGTAATATATTATCCTCTCCTTTAAACCTTTGAGTAATAAGCCTATATAATTTACTTCTTACATGTTCTAGTAAGATATCAGGAGCTTTTGTAAACTCTGCAATATCTGCAACTGCTTCAATAATTGTTAACATATCTACAATTGGAATTTTTTCATGTAATAAATCTCTACTTACTTTTAATAAAGTACCGTAAGATGTAACTTTCATAGCCTCTTCTATTACTATTGGGAAGTCTTTTTTCAGTCTTTCTACAATATCAACAATATCTTGTCTTGTAATAATATCTTCGGCGTGTTTTTTTATAGTTTCTGAAATATGTGTTGAGATAATTGTAGGTGCATCAACTACTGTAAAACCTTTCATTAACGCTTCTTCTTTTAGGTTTTCCTCTATCCAAATAGCATCAAGGTTAAAAACAGGCTCTTTTACTTTTAGTCCTTTTATTGTCTCTTTTCCTCTTCCTCCCATTGCAAGAAGTTTTTTACTTTGTACATTTCCTTTAATAATTGGTATTCTTTTTAAATGAAGTGCGTATTGATCTGGTTGTAAATTAACATCATCTGAAATACGAATTTGTGGCGTTATAAAACCTAATTCACTTGCTATTGCTTTTCTAATACTTCTAATTTTGTCTAATAATTCTGAATTTCCTTGAACTAATTGCAAAAGTCTAACGCCTAGTTTTAACTCCAAAACATCCATTTTCATAATAGATTCAAGATTTCTCTCTTCATTATTTCTAGTAGCTTCAATTTTGTCTCGCTTAACCTCATCTAAATCTTTTCCATGAACAGATTGTGTTTTTACAATTGGTTCAGATACTTTGAAAAATTTTGTAATAGCATTATTTTGATTGTCTTCTATCATAAAAATAACATATCCTATTGAACCAAGAAGTAATCCCATAACCATCAAAATACCTGTAGGAAAACCTGGAACTAATCCAAATAAAATTAATCCAATACCTACAAGCATTAACGATTTACTATCTTTAAACAGTTGAGAGATTGATTGATTTGCAAATCTCTCTTCATCCATATTAGACCTAGTTATTATAATTGC
>CAYJFN010000070.1:4047-8016 GCA_964369325.1 uncultured Arcobacteraceae bacterium | reverse complement strand
ATATAGCTTAATGTTGCTCCTGAACTAACTAATAAATCCATATTTACAATTTTATTTTTTAATCCAAAATAAGCACCTTTAAAAAATATCCAACCACTATAAAATAAAACAGGGGTAGTTAAAATAAACTCACCTATATGAATAAGTTGCTTTACTTCATCTTCAGTTCCTGTAAAAAAGCCAGTATATTTTGCAACTGAAAGCATCATGATATTAACAGTTGCAAATACTGCAACCATCATTTTTATAAAATAGTTTCTTTGCGCTACTATAGCTTGTTCGTCTGCAATTTTAGAATCGTATGCGTATGCGTTATACCCGATACTTCTTATTTTTTCAATTATTTGTGAAAGGTTTACTATTGAATTATCCCAGATTACTTTTGCTTTATTATTTGTAAAATTGATTTTAATCTCTATAACACCCTCAATATTATTAATTACTTTTTCATTAAGCCAAACACAAGCAGCACAATGAATTCCTTCTATTATTAAATCCACTTTTTTAAAATCGTCATCAAGATTTTGAACAAATCTTTTTTGGAAACTCTCTAAATCAAATTTTGAACTATCTTTGTCATTTTCAATTGGTGCTGATATTATTTTATTACCTAATTTATCATAAAAAGAATCCAATCCTTCATCTTTTAGTAGATGATAAACTCCTTGACAACCATTACAACAAAAAAAATTATCTTCATCTTGTATCATAATTTTTTCATCAAATAATGCATGGCAGTGATTACATTTAATCAATTTTGGCAAACAAATCCTTTTTGTTATATTTAAAATAATTGTCATATAAAAATAATTTTTATTTTATAAATTTAATGGTATTATAACCAAGTTATAATAAATTAAATGATGCAAATTCTAAGGTTAAACAATGCTTGGCATTTCTGGCTTAAAAAATATTACTATTTTATATGTAGAAGATGAAAATGAACTGCAAGACATCACTATATCAATTTTAAAAGACTTTACAAAAGAACAATTTAGTGCAAAAGATGGTGAAGAGGGATTAGAAATATTCAAAAAAAATCAAAATATTATTGATTTAGTAATATCAGATATTAATATACCTAAAATAAATGGAATAGATATGATTAAAGAGATTAGACTTATTAATCCTACTATCCCTGTTATCATAACTAGCGCTTTTTCTGACACGAATTATTTACTTGATGCAATTGAAATTGGAGTAGATGAATATATATTAAAACCTGTTGATATGAAAAAGCTTCTTGATAAAATGGTTAAATCTCTTTTACATCATGAAATAAGAGATTTATATATGGATAAGCTTACTCATTTACCAAATAGAAATAAGCTTAAAAAAGATCTTGAAGCAAACTGTAATATTATGATGGCTTTAGTCAATATTAATCAATTTACAAATATCAATGACCTTTATGGTGAAGAGTGTGGCGATGAGCTACTATTTGAACTCTCTCTTAAGTTAAAAAATGATTTTTATGAAGATATATATAAAATTTATCATATTGAATCTGACAAATTTGGTATTATTTGTAAAAATAATTTTATAAAAACTTCTCAAAACAACGATTTAGATGATGATAAGCAGGCTTTAAGAGATTTTAAAAGAAAGTGCTCACTATTTTTACAACATATCGAAAATAATCCCATAAAAATTGGAAATTATGAGATTGACATAAATATGACAATTGGTATTGCAACTGGTAAAGATGCCCATAGATATTCTCAAAGAGCAATTATTTATGCAAGACAAAACCTAGAAAGGGTAGTTGTATACGATCATGATTTTAATATGCAATATGAACTTGAAAAAAATATAATATGGCTTAAAAAAATTAAAAATGCTATCAAAGAAAATAGATTTATTGCCTATTTTCAGCCAATTGTTGATTCAAATACAAAAGAAATTCATAAATATGAAGCACTCTTAAGATACATAGATGAAGATGGTGCTGTGATTTCTCCTTTAAAATTTTTAGACATTGCTAGAAAAGCAAAACTATATCCAAAAATTATTGTAGTTATGATAGAAGAAGCTTTAAATCTTATAAAAGAAAAAAACAAACGTGTAGCTGTTAATATATCTTATGACGATATTGCAAATAGCAGAACATTGAAAAATATTTTTAAACTTTTGAATCAAAACTCAGATTATACACATCTTTTAGAGTTTGAAATTTTAGAAAGTGAACAAATAAAAAACTTTGATGAAGTTATTAAATTTATTCATGAAATTAAAAAATATAATTGTAAAGTAGGAGTCGATGATTTTGGTGCTGGATACTCAAACTTTATTATATTGACAAACTTAGATATAAACTACATAAAAATTGATGGCTCATTAATTGAAAATTTAAACAACCATCAAAATAAGCAAATTATAATTCAAATGATTGCAACTTTTTCAAAGAAATTTGGTTTTAAAACTATTGCAGAGTTTGTATCTAATGAAGATATTTACAACAAAGTAAAAGAGTTGGGTGTTGATTATTGCCAAGGATATTATTTTTGTGAGCCTATTAGTTTTGATATGGTTAAATAGACTAAATAATTAGTTATTTAACCATTCGTTTATAATATTTTGTGAAAACAATGAACTTTTTGCTCTTGTTGCATTTGCAATAGATACAAGTTGTTTTGATGCCTCTTTTAAATCATCATTAATAATTAAATAATCATACTTTAAAAAAGACTTTATCTCTTCTTTTGCATTGTTTATTCTTTTTTGTATAACATCTTTTGTATCAGTTGAACGATTATTCAATCTATTTTCTAACTCATTTAAAGAAGGTGTTGTTATAAAAACAGAAGTAATCAAAAAATCAAGCTTTTTTCTTACAATTTCATGCCCTTGAACATCAATATCAAAGATTACTAATTTTCCATCTCTTAGTGCCTCTTCTATAGGTTTTAAAGACGTACCATAGTAATTACCATGAACATTCGCAAACTCAATAAACTTATCATCTTTAATATCTTTTTCAAACTCCTCTTTACTCACAAAATGGTAATCCACTCCATCAACTTCTGTTTCTCTTTTTTGTCTTGTTGTTGTTGAGATTGAGAAGTAATAATCTCCAATATTTTCATAAACCTCTTTTAAAAGTGTTGATTTACCACAACCACTAGGACCTGATATGATTAAAATAGCTCCACTTTTTTTAGAAATCATACTTCTTCCTTTAATTTTAATTCAAGGCTAATAGACTTGCCTGTTGTCAATTTGTCTATACTGTTTTGATCTAGTCTTAACAAAAGAGGTTTTAATTCTTCCATTGTAAACTTACTTAAAATTAGTGTTATAATATCTGATTTATCTGTTTCAAATTCATAATCTTTTACTTCATCTAGAGCTTTATCTATAATTTCAGATAAATCTAACCAATCCTCTTCTTCCATCTCTATTTCATTTTGTATTAAATCAATATTTAAAAGATTTTGTATTTTTCCTAAATCCCTTGGGTCTAATACTCCACCTTCTTTTAAAGCTGCAAATGAAACTATTGATTCATCATTTTCATTTTCTATATCTTGTGCAATGTCATTTGCAATTAAATTCATATAATCATCTTCTTTAACTAAACTTTTTTTTCTGTCTTCTAATTTTTTCTTTTCTTCATCTTCTTTAATATTTAAAACTATATCTTGGAGTATTTCTTGTAATTGTATTGGTAAAAATGGCCTTGGAATAATAAAATCTCTTGATTTATCAAAAGTTAAATCTTCATTACTTATTGCACCTATTTTTAAACAAAATTGTTTTTTATAATTAAAACTATCATCTACAAATTCAGTGTCCATTATTAAAATATCAAATTTCTCTTCTATATTATTATCTTCTTTAATATACAAATCAATATTTAATTTTTTACAAACAAGTGAAAATATTTTCTTAACAATCTCTACATTACATACTAATAAAAGTCTCATTTTATAACCTTAAATCCTAAATCATCTAACTCTAATACTCTAT
>CAYJFN010000070.1:0-3947 GCA_964369325.1 uncultured Arcobacteraceae bacterium | reverse complement strand
TAAAAGTCTCATTTTATAACCTTAAATCCTAAATCATCTAACTCTAATACTCTATTGCATTGCATTGCTATATCATTTTCATGTGTTACTATAATAAGTCCTGCACTATTATTTTTTGTATAGCTTAATAAAACATTCATAACTTCAGAAGCTGTAGTTTTATCCAAATTCCCAGTTGGCTCATCTGCAAAGATAACTTTTGGTTTTTTAGTTAATACTCTAGCAATTGAAAGTCTTTGTTGCTGTCCTCCGCTTAGCTCACCAACTCCTTGATTTATAACAAAATCAATATTTAACTCTTTTAAAAGATTTTTATCAATTTCATTTTGACTTAATAAGCTTGCAACTTGTAAATTTTCATAAGCACTAAATCCTCGAAATAAATAGTGAGCTTGGAAAATTATACCAAAATCATCTCTTCTTATATCTAAAAGTTTTTGTTTTTTTAAGGAATATATATCATTTTCATTAAATATTATCTCTCCACTATTTGGTTTAAGTAGTGAACACAAAATATTTAATAATGTTGATTTTCCACTTCCACTTTTACCCATAATAGCAATTGATTGTTGAGCACATAATTCCAAATTAAGATTTTTAAAAAGAGGATAGTCAAATGAGTGTGAAATGTTTTTTGCTTGAAGTATAGGCTGGTTATTCAAAAGCTCTCCAGTCTTTGTAGAAATTTTAACAAGAAGTATAACTTCTTGTTAAATTAAATTTTGTTAGATTATTTTGCCATTTGTGCAGCTACTTCTGCTGCAAAATCTTCTTCTTTTTTCTCGATACCTTCACCAAGTTCAAATCTGATGTACTCAACGATTTTAATTGAAGCATCTACATCTGCAATAGCTTGTTCAACAGTTTTTTTGTCGTCCATTACATATGCTTGCGATAATAATGCACATCTTCCATCTAATTGTGTATTATCAGTGATATATCTCTCAATTTTACCTGGAATAATATTTGCAATAATATTTTCTGGTTTTCCTTGAGTTTTTAACTCTTCTTCAAATTTAGCTTTTGCATTTGCAATTGCTTCTTCAGTTAATTGTGATTTTGAAACAAAATCAGGAATATTTTTTAATGGTTTTCCTAATCTTTTTAACTCATCGTTTTCTGCTTCAATTTCCGCTTTAATAGCTCTGTTTTCATTTTCTACAAACTCAGCATCTAAATCTGTATATGAAATAACAGTTGGTTTCATAGCACTTGCATGCATTGCTACACTTTTTAATAATGCAACTGCTTTATCTTTTACAGCAGCATCACAAGTAGCAGCTAAAACAACCCCTACTCTTCCATTTGAGTGAACGTAACCATTAACAACACCAGCATCTGTTGAAACTGTAGTCATTTTTCTAGCTACAATATTTTCACCAATTGTTGCAATTTTTTCATTTAAGAATTCTTCAAAAACTTGACCATTAATAGTAGTTTTCTTTAATTCTTCAGTTTCACTTACTAATGTTGCTTGAACATGAGCAGTGATATCTTTTGTTAAATTAACAAAGTTTTCATTTTTAGCAACGAAATCTGTTTGAGAGTTTACTTCAACCATTGTAGCTTTTGTAAAATCATCACTTACTAATACAGAAATAAGACCTTCTGCAGCAACATTTCCAGCTTTTTTAGCAGCTTTTCCAAGCCCTGCTTCTCTTAAAGCTTGAACTGCTTTTTCTAAATCTCCACCAGTTTCATTTAGTGCATTTTTACAATCAAGCATTCCTGCACCAGTCATCTCTCTTAATTCTTTGATTAGTTTTGGAGTTGCAGCCATAATTACGCTTCCTTTTCTACTGTTTCTTCTACTTCTTCTAAAGCTTCAATTTCACCTTCAGATAAAACTTCTTCTAAAACTTCTGCTGTTTCTTCAGGAGTAATAACATCGATTTCTTCACCTGTTTCTTCTGCTAATAATGCTCTTCCTTCATTCATAGCTTCTGCCATTTCTGTACAAAATAGTTGAATAGATCTAATAGCATCATCGTTTCCTGGAATTGGGAAATCAACAACATCAGGATCACAGTTTGTGTCTAATGGAGCAATAACTTTAATTCCTAATCTTCTAGCTTCTTGAATAGCAATTTTTTCTTTAACTGCATCTAATACAAACATCATATCTGGAAGTTTAGTCATGTTTTTAATACCACCAAGGTATAATTCTAACTTCTCTTCTTTTCTTGTAAGCATTAAAGCTTCTTTTTTAGTTAAAAGATCTAATTGACCTTCTTCTCTCATTTTTTTGATAATTTCTAATTTTCTAATTGATTTTTTAATTGTTCCGTAGTTTGTAAGCATTCCACCTAACCATCTGTGGTTAACATATGGCATTCCACAAGAGATAGCTGCATCTTTAACTGCTTGGCTAGCTTGTTTTTTTGTTCCAACAAACATCATTGTTTGCCCAGCAGCTGCATTGTCTCTTACTACAGTATATGTATATCTGAAGTATCTTAATGTTTTTTGTAAATCTATAATATAGATATTCTTTCTAACACCAAAAATAAATTTTTTCATTTTTGGATTCCATCTTCTTGTTTGGTGTCCGAAGTGTACACCACACTCTAATAGGTCTTTCATTGTAACCATTGTTTTTTCCTTGTTTTAATATTTGGGTTTTGTCCTCTGTGCCCCTTAATATTGCAATCAATACAACCCATACCAGGATTGACACATGTGAGGTCTCTAATAAAATTAGAACGCTGATTTTATCTAAAATAAGTTTAATTTTTCTTTAACTAAAAATATCACTGAAAAGAATCTATTTTTTCTAACTTTTTATTAGAATTTCACTTAATAAAATAAAAAATAATTAATCTACTATAATTTTATGATATAATTGTCTAAGTTCCAAGGAGTGAATTTAATGGGAAATATCGAACAAGAATTTGAAAAAGAGATAAATAGAAAAAATATTAATAACAAAAGTTATCTTTGGATTTTATCAATTCTATTTTTTTCTACACTTGTAACTATCTATTCATACGAAACAAATAGTGGAATTATTGCAAAACAAACTATTGATAAAAATATTATTTTTAAAAACCAAGCTAATTTAGAATACCTTAACGAAGAAAATAAAAAAGTACAAAAAGAGATTTTAGTAAAAGAACCTGCTCAAGAAATTATTGTTAAAAATATAAAAGAACCCAAAATTATAAAAGAAAACTACGAATATATCTCTCAAAACAATCCAGATACTGTAGATACTATGAATAAAGAAACTACTATAAAAGTTGCTAATGAAGAAACATTAGGAGTTTTAGAAGAAGTTTTATCTGAAGGTGAAATTGAAGCTTTAAAAAATAGTAAAAAGGAAAAAATAGAAATATCAACATCTATGGTACCTGTTTTAAAACAGCCAAATACTATAATTACTGAAGAAAAAGAATCTGCAAATTTAGGCAATCATATATCAAAAATATCATCCCATAAAAAAGAATTTAATATCATTTCTTGTTACAGCTTTGAAGTAGGACAAGCAAGTTTTTCAAAGACTTGTGAAGAGAATTTTAAAAAATTTATTAAAGAAAATCAACAAGCAAAACAGTACGAAGTTATTGGATTAATAGATATTTATGATGTTCTAAAATTAGCAAACAAAAGTGAATCAAGTCAAAAAAAATTAGCAGTTCAAAGAGTTCAAAGCGCTAAAAACTTTTTAAAAAGTAAAACAGCTATTCCTATAAGCAGGCACTCTTATTATTTAAAAAGTGAAATTGCAACAAAAGGTGTTGTACTTAGAGCCTATTTTTAATAATACAATCTTTTCTTTTGTTATTTTAATGTCATATAAACCTCAAATTTTATCTCTAGAATTTATAAATTCTAGAGATATTTTATGATTTGATTATTCAATATTTCTTATTTTAAATCAAATCTATCTGCATTCATAACTTTATTCCAAGCTTTAATAAAGTCATCTACAAATCTCTCTTTACTAT
>CAYJFN010000069.1:6278-8027 GCA_964369325.1 uncultured Arcobacteraceae bacterium | reverse complement strand
GGCTTGGCTACAATACTTTTGCAACAATTTACTATGTTTTAAAAAACAAACTACCCGTTAAAGTATCTTTTTATTCTCCCGAATTAGATGAAAATTTGATTGAAAATCTTAAAAAATTTGACTATCCAAAAGAATTTGAGCCAATTAAACATATCATTGATTCTATTTTAGAAAATCATTATTACAAAGATGAACAGTTTGAGTGTACTTTATTTATTGGAAATGCAAGAGAGTATATAAAAACTCTAAAAAATATAGACATAGTTTATCAAGATGCATTTAGTAGTGAAGTTAACAAAGAATTATGGAGCGTAGAATATTTTAAAGATATTTACAGCCTTTGCAACGATGATTCTATCATAACCACATACTCTATTGCAACACCTGTAAGGCTATCTATGTTTGAAGCTGGATTTAATATATATGAATATGTTCCAATCAAAAGGAAAATTACTTTGGGATTTAAGAATAAACAAGAAAAAATAGGTAAATATATAAATATGAGGTTGAAAAAAGAGAGAAATCCAGAAGTAAAAGCTATTTATGATAAATAGCTTTTACTCTTTGATTAAATTGTCCATAACAAATTTTTCTAAATCTTTCTTTTGAACTTCTGCTTTCATAGCCTTATGAAATATCTCTTCTATTTTATATCTGTATTCATCATAAGAAAAAAATGGAAAGTGAATTTTCCAAGCAGACCTTATTACTTTAGCTGTCATCTTATCTTTTATCCAAACTTTAAAAAAGTTAAACCAAATAAAAATAATTGCTGTTGAAACAACTGCAGCTACTAAAGAAGCGTGAAAATCAAGTTTCATAAAAATGCCATGCGTTATAACAATCAATGGGATTGATATCGCTAAAACTGCCAAAATATAAACAAGATAGGTATTACCTATGTTTAATCTAAATCCTAATTTCGCGGCATCTACATGCATTTTTTCATTATGTTGGACATTTGCAACTAATAAATCTTTTAATAATACTGGCTGTTTTGAAGTTGTAAAACAAAATTCTAATATTTTATCTAGCAAGTTATCCCCTTTATTTCTTTATTCAATTGTCTCATTCTATCCTATTTTATATTTAAGTATTATAATAAATTGCCTCTTTGTGAGGAACAATTATCGCACACGTTGTTTGCTCTGGATGCATTTGATAAGTTTCGCTTAATGTTATTCCAAACTCTTCAGGACTTAACAAATCAAAAATCAATCTATTTAACTCTAAATCTGGACAAGCTGCATAACCAGGAGAGTATCTACAACCTACATATTTTTTCATTTGAACATCTTTTAAACTAGTTCCCTCATTTTGAACAATTCCTAAATCAAGCCTTACTTGTTTATGAACTATTTCAGCTAATGCTTCAGCTAGTTCAACTCCAAGCCCATGCACATGGTAATAATCTTGAAATTTTCCTTCGTCATATAATGCTCTTTCATAATCACTTATTTTAAGCCCTGAACTTACACAACTAAAAGCAACTACATCAAGTTTTGTTGAGCTAAAATAATCTGCTATGCATCTATGTGGTGATTTGCTTTGTCTAGGAAATTCAAACACTTTTATAGCATTATCTAAAGGTGGAATTTTATTTGCTTCTTCTTGATTATTATATAAATAATCTTTACTAAAAATATAAAGCTTGTTGTCTTTTGCAATACAAGGATAATAAGCATATAAAACTATTGGTTCTAATAAATTTTTATCTAAAAACTCATTTTTTAACTCTTCATAAAGTGG
>CAYJFN010000069.1:0-6178 GCA_964369325.1 uncultured Arcobacteraceae bacterium | reverse complement strand
TTTTCTTCTACTATCTCTTCAACCTCATCACCAGCTAAGGCTGTATTTGTATCACCTTTTTCTATTCTTTGCATAGACAAAACACTATCAAAAGCATCTCTACAATAAAAAACAAGCCCATCATAACTAGGTCTGCAAAAATCATCTACAAAAGATTTTGTAAGTGCCGCACCACCTAAAAGAACAGGTACATCTATATTTTGTCTTTTTAGCTCCTCAAGGTTTTCTTTCATAATTGCTGTACTTTTTACAAGTAATCCACTCATACCAATAGCAGTTGCATTATGCTCTTGATAAGCTTTTATAAAATCAGTTATATCAGCTTTTATTCCAATATTTACCACTTTAAACCCATTGTTTGACAAAATTATATCAACTAAATTTTTACCAACATCATGAACATCACCTTTTACTGTTCCTAAAATCAAAATAGTATCGCTTTGTTTCTCTTTTTTTGGCAAGTATGGATTTAAATAATCAACACAAGCTTTCATAGTCTCTGCACTTTGAAGAACAAAAGGAAGTTGCATCTGCCCTGCTCCAAATAGTTCACCAACAACTTTCATACCATCAATTAACCACTCATTTACTATTAATTCCGGTTTAACTTCTTCTTTAATATTTTCAACTAAAACTATTAATCTCTCTTTTTCACCATCAAGAAGTAGTTTTTTTACTTTTTCTTCATTGCTTAAAGCTTCAAACTCTTCATCACTTTTATCTTCTACTTTAGCTACATTTGAAAAATGGTCAATAAACTTAAAAAGCGGGTCGCCATTTTCTTGATTATTAAATAACAAGTCATCACAAGCTTTTTTATCTTCAGTGCTTATTTTATTAATGGGAATTAAATGCTTTACATTTACAATAGCTGAGCTTAATCCAGCTTCTACACAATAATGTAAAAACATAGAGTTTAGATAAATTCTTGCATTTGCATCAAGTCCAAAAGAAATATTTGAAAGTCCCAAAGTAGTACCCACTTCTGGGTGCATTTTTTGAAACTCTTTTATAGCTTCAATTGTTTCAACTGCAGCCGTTCTGTACTCATCATCTCCACTTCCAACTGTAAAAACTAGCATATCAAAAACTAAATCGCATGGATTAAATCCATGTACATTTACTGCTCTTTCATACATTCTTTGAGCTATTTGTACTTTCCTATCTTTTGTTTTTGCCATTCCTTCTTCATCTATTGTAAGACAAACTAAACTGGCTCCAAATTTTCTTGCAAGTTGGCAAACTTCATCAAACTTATCTTGCCCATCTTCTAGATTTACAGAATTTACAATTGGTTTTCCACCAATTTGTTTCAAAGCTATTTCAAGTGCTTTTATTTGTGTTGAATCAGGCATTAAAGGAAGTTGTATCTTTTGTGAATAAAGTGCAATAATTTTATCCATATCATTACTCTCATCACGTCCTGCAAATCCTACACTTACATCAATTACATGAGCCCCTGCTCTAACTTGCTGTTGTGCAACACTAAGTGTGCCTTCATAATCGTTTGCTTTTAATAATTCTCTAAAAGCTTTACTTCCTGTTGCATTACTTCTTTCACCTATTAAAAGTGGAGCTGGATTTTGCTTTAAAGGCATTGTTGTAAATAAAGAGGCTAAAGATGGCTCAGTTTTACCTGATGGAGCTTTTGGCACAATATTTTTTACTTCATTTGACAAAGCTTCAATATGCTCTGGAGTTGTACCACAACAACCACCTAAAAATGAAACTCCATCAAACTCTAAAAACTCTTTTTGTAAAGAAGTAAACTCTTGTGGTTGCATTGGATAAAAAGTACAACCACCTTTGTTTTGAGGCAATCCTGCATTTGAGTGAACAGAAATTGGAAATTTACAAAGAGCACTTATTGTTTTAATATGCTTTAAAACTTGTGCTGGTCCTGTTCCGCAATTAAATCCTAAAGATAAAAGATTAAATGGTTCTAAAATGGTTACTATAGTTGCAGGGTCTGTTCCTATTAACATAGTTCCATTTAATTCAATTGTTACAGATACCATAATAGGAATTTGTGGAGCCGTATCATTTAGCGCGTGAATTGCTGCTTTTATTTGTAAAGGGTCTTGACATGTTTCAAGTAAAAAAACATCAACTCCACCATCAATTAAACCCTGAGCCATAATCTTATAACCATCATACATCTCATCATAAGTTATATGATTTAAACTTGGAAGTTTTGTTCCAGGTCCTACTGAACCTAAAACAAATCTAGGCTTATCTTGAGTGCTATATTTTTCACAAACTTTTTTTGCAAGTTGTACTCCTAGTTTTGATAACTCATAACTTCTATGTGAAATATCATACTCATCTAGTACCCAAGGCATACAACCAAAAGTGTTTGAAGTGATAAAATCTGCATTTGCTTTTGCATAATCTTCATATATTTTTTCAATTACATGAGGCGCAGTTGCATTTAATAGCTCGTTACAACCTTCTATGTTTACACCATTTTCATCTAACCACTCTTCATCTTTTATTGTTGCTTGTTGAAGCTGTGTACCCATAGCTCCATCAATAATCATTACTCTTTTTTTGATAATATCTTGTATATGTTTTTGTGTCATTTATTTCTCTGTGTTTTATGATAAAGTATATATTTTATTTAAATCGTGGTTAAAACTTGTTAAACAAAAAAAGTTATATGTTTTTTATGATAATTTAATTACTACTAAGATATAACTTTTATTTAATATAAACTTAGATAGACTATTCCCTTAAAAAAATTTCATATTTAGGAAAATATAATGACTGAAGCAAAATATATTTGGTTGGATGGAGAATTTAAAAACTGGCATGATGCAACTACGCATGTTTTAAGCCACACGCTTCACTATGGAAATGGGGCAATTGAGGGAACAAAAGCTTATAAAACTGCAGATGGTAGATGTGCTATTTTTAGACTTAATGACCATACTCAAAGATTAATTAATTCTGCAAAAATGACATTGATTAATGTTCCATACTCTGTAGAAGAATTAAATAAAATACAAGTTGAATTATTACAAAAAAATGAACTTTTTGAAGGTGCTTATATAAGACCAATCGTATTTTTAGGTTATGGAGTAATGGGATTGTATCACAAAGATGCCCCTACTAGCGTAAGTGTTGCTGCTTGGGAATGGGGAGCATACTTAGGTGAAGAAGGAATGAAAAAAGGTGTAAGAGTAAAAATTGCATCAATGTCAAGAACACCAAATACTTCTGGAATGGGAAAAGCAAAAGCAGTTGCAAACTATTTAAACTCTCAAATGGCAAAATTTGAAGCTGTTGAAGCTGGATATGACGAAGCACTATTAAGAGATGATCAAGGTTATATTGCAGAAGCAAGTGGAGCTTGTTTCTTTATTGTTAGAGATGGTGTAATTATCACTCCTCCAAACGACAACTCTTTAGAGTCTATTACTCAAGCAACTGTAATTGAAATTGCACAAGATTTAGGATATGAAGTTGTAAGAAGAAGAATTACTAGAGAAGAGATTTATGTTGCTGATGAAGCATTCTTTACAGGAACTGCTGTTGAAGTTACTCCTATTAGAGAAGTAGATGCAAGAATTATTGGAGCAGGTGAGAGAGGACCAATAACACAAAAACTTCAATCTGCTTATTTTGATGCAGTTGCAGGAAAAACAGAAAAATATTTAAAATATTTAACGTATATAAACTAAAAAAGGAATAAAATATATGCCAATAGATAATGACTATTTTAAAAATAGACAAAATAACAACAACAATAACAATGGAGGAAATGGAAACTACCAACCACCATTTGAGATGCCAGACTTTTTCAAAAATTTAGGGAAAAAAGCTGGAATTATTTATGCAATTATTATAGTAGCACTTCTTTTATTTATTGCAAAACCATTTGTAATAATTGAATCAGGTCAAGTAGGTATTAAAGTAACTGCAGGTAAATATGAAGATCAGCCATTACGACCTGGTTTTCATTTATATATCCCTGTTATTCAAAAAGTAATCGTAGTTGATACAAAAGTTAGACTTATGAATTACGCATCTGTTGAAACTTCTGGAGCATTTGATCAAGGAATAAAACTAAATCCAGCTATAAACATTCTTGACTCAAGAGGTTTACCTGTATCTATTGAATTAACTGTTCAATACAGACTAACTTCAGATGGTGCTCCAAACACGATTGCAACTTGGGGTTTAAGCTGGGAAGATAAAATAATAAACCCAGTTGTTAGAGATATTGTAAGAAATGTAGTTGGAAGATACAATGCAGAAGAACTTCCTACAAAAAGAAATGAAATCGCAACTTTAATCGAAGAAGGAATTAGAGAAAAAATTGATGAACTTCCTAGTACACCTGTACAGTTACTATCTGTGCAACTAAGAGAGATTGTACTTCCTCCAAAAATTAAAGAACAAATTGAAAGAGTTCAAATAGCAAATCAAGAAGCTGAAAGAGTAAGATACGAAGTTGAAAGAGCAAAACAAGAAGCTGAAAAAGAAGCAGCTCTTGCAAAAGGTCAAGCAGATAGAAACAGAATTGAAGCACAAGGTAGAGCAGATGCTGTAACAATTGAAGCAAAAGCACAATCTGAAGCAAACAAACTTATTTCTGGATCTTTAACTGACAAGTTATTACATATGCAACAAATTGATGTTCAAGGTAAGTTTAACGATGCTCTTAGAGAAAACAAAGATGCTAAGATTTTCTTAACACCTGGTGGTTCAACTCCAAATATTTGGGTTGATACAAAAGACAAACCAAGAGATACAATACTAAATAACCAAAAATAAAAAAAGGGCTTAACTGCCCTTTTTTTATTTAAATTAAAATCAAAAGAAGAGTAATATGACAAATACAACAAAAAACTTAGTAATAGCATTTATGCTATTTATATGTTTAATTATTTATACATTTTTTATTAAAGAAGACCCTAAAAAAGTAGAAAAACCACAAATTCAAAGTCAATCAAGTTTTATATTAGAACAAAATCAACTATCAAAAATCTCATAAGGAAAATGTATGAAAATCGATTGGGAAAAAATGGACGGACTTATTCCTGTAATTGTACAAGATTATTTAAGTAATGAAGTTTTAATGCTTGCATACATGAATGAAGAAGCACTTGAATTAACAAAGCAAACAAATCAAGCTCACTACTTTAGTAGAAGTCGTCAGCGAATTTGGAAAAAGGGTGAAAGTTCAGGACATTTGCAACATATAAAACAAATACTAATTGACTGTGATAACGACACAATTTTATTAAAAGTTGAGCAAATTGGCGTTGCTTGTCATACAGGAAGAAAAAGTTGTTTTTTCACAGATTTACAAACAAATGAACAAACTCATAAGATAGAAGTTGACACAACCTCTTCTTATGGTGTAGTTGACACTCTTTATCATACAATTTTAGAAAAGAAAAATGATGATCCAACTAAATCTTACACAGCAAAACTATTAAATGAAAAGCAAAATTCACTTCTAAAAAAAATAGTTGAAGAAGCAGGTGAACTTACTTTTGCAGTAAAAGATGATAATACACAAGAGATAATTTACGAAAGTGCAGATTTACTTTATCACTGTTTAGTTGCACTTGCTAGTAAAAATATAAGCCCAGATAGAGTAAAACAAGAGTTAGCTAGAAGATTCGGTATGAGTGGAATTGAAGAGAAAAATTCTAGAAACAAGGACTAGTATGGTATCAGCTATTTCAAAAATTATATTTATAAAAGTTGGAAAAGTTACAACAACAAATCTTGAAAACTCATCAAGAAAAGTTTTAGAATCTGCAATTAAAAAAAGTTGTGTACAAAAAGCAACTCTTACTAAGACTGGATTTTTAGAAGATACACAAGCAGATAAACTTCATCATGGTGGAGAAAGCAAAGCACTTTTTGTGCTTGGAGAAAATACATTTGATAAACTAAACTCAAATTTTGGTAATATTTTTGATATATCAAAAGAAGCTGTTTTTGGAGAAAATCTAATTTTATCAAATCTTGATGAAAGTGATATTTGTGTCGGAGATGCTTTATCAATTGGTGAAACAAAAATACAAGTAACACAACCAAGACAACCTTGCTGGAAACTAAGCGCAAGTGCAAACCAAAAAAATATGACAAAATTTATTTTTGAAAATGGACTTACAGGTTGGTATGCAAAAGTATTAAAAGAAGGTCAAATTAGTACAAA
>CAYJFN010000068.1:0-8076 GCA_964369325.1 uncultured Arcobacteraceae bacterium | reverse complement strand
ATTATTCTTTTAGTTGTTGGTGGTATTATTTTTACCATCAAAACAAAGGGTGTTCAGTTTGCTTTGTTTGGTGTAGCTGTCAAAACACTTATGAAAAATAGTAGTAAAGAAGATAAAAACAGTGTTACTTCTTTTCAAGCATTGATGATTTCAACTGCTTCAAGAGTTGGAACAGGAAATATTGCAGGTGTTGCTGCTGCTATTGCAATTGGTGGTGTTGGTGCAGTATTTTGGATGTGGTTGCTTGCTGTCTTAGGGTGTGCTACTGCTTTTATTGAAAGTACATTAGCGCAAATATATAAAGTTAAAGATGGAGACGGTTTTAGAGGAGGACCTGCTTATTATATTCAAACAGCTCTAAAAAATAGACCATTAGGTATTTTGTTTGCCATTTTACTTATATTAACTTTTGCTTATGGTTTTAATGGGCTTCAAGCATATAATGCAAGCTCTTCTTTGGCTTACTATATAAAAGATTATAACTCAACAGATATTCCAATGTTAATTGGATTTTTATTTGCTATTTTATTAGCTTACTCTGTTTTTGGACAAGCAAATAGAATAGGAAAAATATCTGCAATTGTTGTTCCTATTATGGCATCTATTTATGTTGGAATGGCCTTAATTGTAGTTTTACTAAACATCTCAGAATTACCAAGTGCTATTAGTTTAATTTTTAAATCAGCACTATATGCTCCTGGTATGGAAGATGGTTTTAATTTAGAGGCATTTTTTGGTGGAATTGTTGGAAGTGCTATGATGCTTGGTATTAAAAGAGGACTGTTTTCAAATGAAGCTGGAATGGGTTCTGCACCAAATGCAGCAGCTGCAGCTCATGTTAGTCACCCTGTAAAACAAGGTTTAGCACAGTTTATTTCAGTTGTAATTGATACACTAATTATTTGTAGTGCAACAGCATTTTTGATTATGCTTTCAGGTGCAACTATCTCAGCAGATGTTGCAGGTATGCCACTAGTGCAAAACTCTTTACAAAACGTTTTTGGTGAATGGGGAGTTCATTTAATTACAGTTTCTATTTTTTTATTTGCTTTTACTTCTATGATTGGAAACTACTACTACACAGAATCTGGTTTAAAATTTATAACATTAAATAAAAATGTGATGTTTATATTTAGACTTAGTTGCGTTGTTATGGTTTTTGCAGGAGCACAAATGCAATTTGGTACAGCTTGGAACTTAGCAGATGTATTTATGGGACTTATGGCTTTAGTAAATCTTTTTGCTATATTTATCTTAGGAAAATATGCTATTAAAGCTTTAGAAGATTATAAAAAACAATTAAAAGAGGGGAAAGACCCTGTGTTTAAAGCTTCGGATATTGGACTACATGATACTGAAGTTTGGAAATAAATAGTTTTATTTAGAGAACAATATGTTCTCTAAATATTTATTATGAAAATACTTTAAAAAAAGAAACAAAAAAGTGATTATGAAGTACAAATTATATTTGTAAAATCACTTTTTCAAAATATTTTAAAATTTAATTTTTTAAAAACTAAAAAAAATATAAATTAAGAAAAAATTAATTTTTTTCAAAATCCCTTAAAAAGTATCAAAAAAATTGTATTAACAAAATTATTAAAAATAAAGTGATGCAATAAAGACTTTTTGATAATATAATAAGTGCTTTTTTCTCACCCCAAGGGTGATAGACAAAAGAAATAAATTTTGTTAAAATCTCAAAAAAAGCAACAAAGGATCTACTGTGAAAAATTTATTAGGAATTATAAAAGAATTAGAAGGTAAGTTTTATGTTGAAAATTCTAATAAAGTAGTAAGTGTTTTAGAAATAGGAGATAATATATATGTTGGAGACAAAGTATTTGGATATAAATTAAATGAAGTTGATGACTTTTTAACTATTATGACAAAAGAAAATGAAACAATAATTTTAGAAGGAACACAAAGTTTATAGTTGTTAAAAAAGAGCAATAAGTAGATGCAAATACGACTTAAGGCAGCTATAAAAGTAGAAGTTTATGAGTTTACGATCTTATAAGTAACACCCAAGCTTCAATTTATAATATTAATTAAAAAGAGACAAATGAAAAAAATTATTTTACTATGTATGCTTTTTGTAAGTTTGTTATTTTCAAATGATAAGATATATAAACAAATCGAAAAAGAATTAGAAAATAAGTTTACTATAAAGAGTAATGGCTTTAATATGCAATTTGTAAAATCTATTTCAAAACTTCAAATTTTAAATGACACACAAATTGTTTACAAACTTGAAGTTGTTAAGAATAATTGGCATCATGGTATGAAAGAGTATGAAGAGATAAAAACTACTTACTACATTTTAGTAGACAGTGCAAGTTTTCAAAACGATAAATTGTACTATAATGCTTATAAAATTGAAGATATAAATAAAGCATTTAAAAAAAATACAATAGATTTAAGTTCTTTAAGGCATATAAATTAAAATATTATCACAAATTTACCTTATTATAAAACTGTGACATATATCACTGAAATAAATAAAATATCGTACTATAATTCTTTTAAATTTAACAAAAAAAGGATTTAAAATGTTAGAACTGTTATTTTCAAGAAAAAGAGTTTTAGAAGACTTTTCATTACTTTTGCTAAGGCTATTTATAGGAGGTATTTTTTTTGTATATGGAGTAAAAAAAATACAAACTTTTGATAATTATGTTACTTTGTTTGCAGATAAAATTGCTATGCCATTTCCTATATTCAATCTTTACTTAGTTATTTTTGTTGAAGTTGTAGGTGGATTAATGCTTATTTTTGGTGTTTTAAGCAGAGTTGCTTCTATTCCTTTGATTGCTACTATGATTGTTGCAATGTTAACTGTAAACATTCACAATGGATTTCCTGCTTCAAAATTTGGTATTGAGTTAAATTTAGCATATATTGCAATTTTACTAATAATCTTTTCTTTTGGTTCTGGTAAGGTAAGTGTTGACAATAAAATCTTAAATTCAAAACAAGAAAATAAATATTAATTTAAATAATATAATTAATAGATAAAAAATTGAATATTTATTGTCAAATTGATATAATATTGCATGAATGCCTCTACAAGGAAACATATGCAAAATAAAAAATATTATGGTGATGATATCATAGATCCAAGATTTGATATATTTAGCTATAAAAAGTATTTAATCGATTTAGAAGAAAAAAAGCTAAATAAAATATGTATGACAGAAATAGTAAACTCAGAAATGGCTATTTCTGCTTTTGGTGAAGCGAAGTATTTTGAAGGTATCAAAGAAGGACTTAGTGGTGTTGTATTTGCAATAAAATCTTTAGGTTTAGAAGATAAAATATTTGTTTATTCAAATAATCATAAAAATTTTATAGTTGCAACTAATGATGAAATAACAAATGAAGTATTTTTAGAGTTTATGTATGGCCTTTATTCTCAATATGAAATAGTAACAGCAGAAAGTAACAATCTTTCAGGTGTGTCGAGGTTTGTTGTTGTATTTGGTGGCGAAAATATGATTGGTAGAGCAAAAAGTGCTATTCATATGAATAAAGACACTCAAAGTAATTTTATAGTTGCAACTGATGAGCATGATAGACTATTAAAAGATATAACAAGTCATCAAAGAGTATTTGATTTGTTAACATATGCTACAAAAAACAATTCTGTTATTCCTTATTATCAAGGAATATATGACAATGATCTTGGAAAAATCACAAAATATGAAGCTCTAATGAGAATTTATGATGCTGATGGAAATGTTTTTACTCCATATTATTTTTTAGATACTGCAAAGAATTTAAAACTATATTTAACAATTAGTAAAATGATGGTAAATAGAGTTTTAAGTGATTTTGAAAATAAAAGTAGCGAAGTAAGTATCAATATCTCTTTTCATGATATTCAATCTGTAGAATTTAGAGAGTGGCTTTTATTAAGACTAAAACAATTTGCAAATTCTTCAAAAGTAACAATTGAGTTTGTTGAAACAGAAAATTATAATACTGATGAAGTAGCAGAATTTTTAATAGAGATCAAAAAAATTGGTTGCAAGATAGCGATTGATGATTTTGGAGTAGGTTTTGCTACATATACTTCAGTTTTATCACTAAAACCAGATATTATAAAAATAGATGGAAGTATTATAAAAAATTTGGACAAAGATGACGACACTAAACTAATTATAGATGCTATTTGTTATATGTCAAAATTAGTTGGTGCAAAAATTGTTGCAGAATTTGTAGAAAATGAAAATATTCAAAATATAATTTTAGAGAATAATATTGATTTTTCTCAAGGGTATTATTTTGCAAAACCAGTTCCTATACAAGAACTGGAAATAATTTAACTTATATGTAATTTCAAATAAACATAATTTGACTAAGAAATTACTAGCCTAATTATTCTCATAAATTTGAGAGTTACTTAGTGTCTAGTTTTTCAAATCTTTGTTAATTAATTATATACTAGCATACAAACTAGTAAATCATTTTTTTTGTCATCCCACCATCAACTATTATATTGCTTCCATTTATAAAATCATTTTCTTTGTTTATTAAAAATAAAATTAGGTTTGAAATATCTTTTGGTTTACCAACCCTATTTGATGGATGTATTTCATGATCATTTTTTTCTAGTAGTTCATAGTTTTCATTACAAATCCAACCTGGACTTATGCAATTTACAGTAATGGGTGTGTTTGATAGAGAAACACATAAAGAGTTTGTTAATGAAACTAAACCTCCTTTTGACATTCCATATAACTCCCAGTTGGCTTCATTTTGATGAAATCTTGTAGAAGAGATGTTTATAATTCTTCCATATTTTTCACCATTATTTAGTTTTATAAACTCTTGTGAACATAAAAATGCAGAGCGTAAGTTTGTATTTAAAACTTTGTCAAGCTCATCTGTTAAAACGTCAGTTATATACTTTTCAAACATAGAAATAGCACCATTATTTATTAAAATATGAGCAGTATTATATTTTTCTTTTATATAAGCAAAAGCTTTTAAAATATCATTAGGTTTTGAAATATTAGTTTCAATAAAATCAACATTTTTATTTTGAGGTTTAATTATATCAAGAATAACTACAATTGCTCCAATATTTAACAAATCTTGTGCAATTTGTTTTCCAATTCCTTGTGAACCACCTGTTACAATAGCTACCATTTTTACTTCCTTTTTTGATAAATAATTATAGTATGAAAGAGTTTATAAGAAGGTATTTAAGATTTAACTTAAGCCAAAATTGGCTTAAGTTTAAAAGTTATATTATTTTTAATTGATCTAAAAATAGTGCGATAATTGCAAATGGTACAAAGTATCTAATTAGCGCATACCAGATGTTAAATATTGTTTCATTCGAATATGTAACAAATATATTTTTTAATGTTTCTTTGTTTACAAAGTAACCTAAGAAAATACAAGTAACCATTGCAGCAGCTGGCATTAAGAACATAGAAGTTGCTTTGTCCAATAAGTCAAATGCATTGATTCCAAAGAATGTAAAATTTGCTCCAAAAGCTTGACTCATAGATAACAGTGCTACAATTCCTAAAATATAGAAAAACAATCCACTAATTACTATAGCTTTTGCTCTTGTAAAGTTATATTTATCAATAAAAAATCTAACAGATGGCTCAATCATAGAAACTGCAGATGTAATTCCTGCAAAGATTAATGCCACAAAAAAAGATACAGCAATAATTTGTCCAGTGATTCCCCATCCAGAAAAAATCACAGGAAGTGAGATAAATACAAGACCAGGACCAGCTGCACTGCTTGCACCTGCTTCAAATAAAAATGAGAAGATAATAATACCAGCAACTAACGCAATAGAAGTATCAACAATAGCAACCATAAAAGAAGATTTTACTATGTTTATTTCTTTACCTAAAGATGCTGAATAAGTCATGATTGTACCAACTCCAAGAGAAAGTGTAAAAAATGCTTGACCAAGAGCTGCTAAAACTGCTTCACCATCAATTTTTGACCAATCAGGGCTAAACATAAAGCTAAAAGCATCTCCAATTGAACTTAGTGTAAAAGAGTAAATTAATAAGCCAATTAAAATAAGTCCTAAAAGAGGCATTAAAATAAGGTTTATTTTTTCAATCCCTGCTTTAATTCCTTTTAAAACAATCCATATAACAGTTCCTGCTATAACAGTGTGATAAACAAGTAGTTTTCCAATGTCATTTGAAATAAGATTTTCAAAAGCAGCTCCTGCAACAGCAGTTTGAGTAGGTAAATCACTAAATGAAGTGATAATATAGTCTAAAATCCATCCTAATACAACTGAATAAAATGCTAAAATCAGTAAAGGTGTTACCATTAAAAACCCTGCATATTTCCAGTTTTCATTTTGTGATTTTGACATCTTAACAAATGCAGTTGAAACATCTGATTGAGTATGTTGCCCCATCAAAGATTCAGCAATAAACACAACTAAACCAACAAATAAAATAGCAAGTAAGTAAACAATTACAAACGCACCACCACCATATTCTCCAGTAATATATGGAAATTTCCAAACATTACCTAATCCAACTGCTGAACCAGCCGCAGCTAATATAAAACCAATTCTTGTAAAATGATTCAAGTGACTCTCTCCTTAAAATTTGTATAATTATATAAAAATAAAATGAAAAGTTCATAAAAACAATAAAAAAATACGTAAAAAAAATTATTTTTAAAATATTTAGAAAAAATTAGATATAATAAACACCCTATATATAAACTTTGGATAAGAAATGACTGTTAATATAAAATTGCCTAACGACACTGAATATGATATTAATATTGAAACGCTAAAAAAGTTGCACTTTAATACAAAAGTTGTTGTTGTTACAAATACAACGGTAAGTAAATTGCATTTAGATTATTTAATGAAACATTTAGACGCAAATGACATAAGTGTAGTTACTTTGCAAGATGGTGAAGAGTTCAAAAATATGAAAAGCATAGATACTATTTTAGAACATTGTTTTGAAAAAAGATTAGATAGAAAATCTTTACTAATTGCATTTGGTGGTGGTGTAATTGGAGATATGACAGGATTTGCTGCGTCAATTTATCAAAGAGGAATTAACTTTGTGCAAATTCCTACAACACTGCTTTCTCAAGTAGATGCTAGTGTTGGAGGCAAAACAGGTATAAATAATAAATTTGGTAAAAACTTAGTTGGAGCATTTCATCAACCTATTGAAGTAAATATTGATCCATATTTTTTAAAAACTTTACCAAAAAGAGAATTTGCAGCTGGAGTTGCAGAAATTATAAAAATTGCAGTTACTTTTGATAAAGAGTTTTTTGAATGGCTTGAAGAAAATGACTTAAATGAAAATGAAAATATTATAAAAGCTATTGCAAAATCCGTTCAAACAAAAGCGAAAGTAGTTAGTCTTGATGAAAAAGAACAAGGAATAAGAGCTGCATTAAATTATGGGCATACCTTTGGCCATGTTATAGAAAATGAGACAAATTATAAAACATATTTGCATGGAGAGGCTGTTGGTATTGGTATGGTAATGGCAAATAGCCTTGCTGTTGAAGAAGGATATATGAATTTAGATGAAGCAAAAAAAGTAGCTAATTTGTTAAAGAAATATGATATACCTACAACTTATGAAATAAAAGATGTAGAAGAGTTTTATGAGCACTTTTTTTTAGATAAAAAATCTTTAGACAATAAAATTAAATTTATTTTACCAAAAGGTATTGGTGATTGTGTCATAACAAATGAAGTATCAAAAGAACAAGTAATTAAAACGTTAAAAAGGTTTGCAAATTGAAAAAATTAATTTTTCTTTTTTGTTTATTAACTACTACAATTTTTGCAGAAGTAAAAGAAGTGGATAATAAAATAAATGAATTATCAAGTGTAGATAATAATGCACCATCACAAGTTGAACCAATTAGTTTAGGGTTAAATGAAGAAGATGTTATACATGAAGAAAATCAAATAAAAATAGAAATATTAAACAATAACATAGATGAAATAGACAAAATTATTAATGAAAATATTCTTATTAAAAGATATGAAAACTATATTGCTTATAAACAAGTTTCACAAGAGTTATATGCACTTGA
>CAYJFN010000067.1:0-8193 GCA_964369325.1 uncultured Arcobacteraceae bacterium | reverse complement strand
TGATTTTGTGCAGTTATTTCTACTATATTTGTTTTTGGATTTGCAACTGGATGGTTTCCTCCATGTTGTCCAAATTTTAATTTATGTGTATCATGCCCATGAGCTATTGAAAGCATTTGATGACCTAAACAAATACCAAACATTGGTATATTTTTGTCAATTAGTTTTCTCACTTGTGCCACTTCATCTTTTAGGGTTAGAGGATCTCCTGGTCCATTAGATAAAAATATTCCTCCAATTTCACCCGTTTCAAATCTAGCTATCAAATCATCAGCTTGAAAATTTGATGGTACTACTTCAACTTCAAGACCTACATTTACTAACTCATTTAAGATATTTCTTTTTACTCCAAAATCAATAACAATTACTTTTTTATCACTCATTACAGCTTTGTTGTATGATTTTTCTAAATGATTCCAAGCTCCATACTTATGCACATATGCTTCTTTTGTAGAAACTTGTTCAATATAATTAATATCTTCAATTCTTGGACTATTTTCTAAGATTTTTGCTAACTCTTCTTTAGATGAAACTTCTGTCGATGCTATCATCATCATAGCACCTTCATCTCTTATCATCTTTGTTAAAAATCTTGTATCAATATCACAAATACCCAAAATTCCATGTTCTTTTAACAAACTGTCATAGTCTTTTTGACCTCTGTAGTTTGAATATTGATGATGATAGTTTCTTACAATTACACCCTTACAGTGTGCTTTTGTGCTTTCCATATCATCTTCATTAACTCCAACATTTCCTATTTCAGGCATAGTAAAAGTTATAAACTGACCAGCATAACTAGGGTCTGTAGTAATTTCTTGATAACCTGTTAATGAAGTATTAAATACAATTTCTCCAACACTTGTACCTGTTGCACCAAATGAGTTAGCCTCTAAATATGTTCCATTTTCTAAATATAACCATACTTTTTGCATATTACATCAATCCTCTTTTTAATAATTCTTCTTCATATAATCTTTGGTAGATTAAGTCGTACTCTTCTGTTCCTGGTATTAATTTTCTTTTGTAAGTTTTAATTTTTTTGTATGCAGCTTCATCAGCTTCGCCAAATCCTTTTATAAACTCATCAATAGAAGCAAAAATCACATTTTTTACTTGATTGTCTGAAACTGTATAATGTATAAAATCCTCTTCCCATAAATAGTCCAAAATTTTATGTGCAATATCTGAGAACCTATCTTCATTGTTTAAAATAACTCCAGCTTCATTTGCCATTCTTTTTTTAGCCATCCAAAAAAGTTGTCTATAATCAGCATTATAAAACTCTATACTATCTTCTTGCTGTTGTAAAATTGCATCAACTTTTTCGTCTAAGTCTAACTCTCTTTCTATATCTTCATCTAAAATTCTTTCAACTTCTTTTGCGATATTTTCTTTAGTTTTTCTAACTTCAACAAAGCTACAATTTACTAAATCCCTAGTTATTCTTCTTGAAATATATGGAGTATGGTGTAGTTTCATTTTCATTTGCTTATCCTCTAATAATTGTATCGGCTCTCTCTGGAGAGGTAGAAATAATTCCTACTTTTACACCTGTAACTTCTTCTATTGTACTAATATACTCTTTTGCATTAATAGGAAGTTCATCAAATTCTCTAATACCAACCACACTATCCCATCCTACAATATCTTTATAAACTGGTTTTGCATCTTCTAACTCTGTTGGAACATAGTCAATAATTTCACCATTTACTTCGTATGCAACACAAACTTTAATTGTCTTAAATCCATCTAAAACATCTAATTTCATAAGTGCTAACTGGTCACAACCATTTAACCTTGATGCATGTTTTACTGCTACTGCATCAAACCAACCACATCTTCTTTTTCTTCCTGTAGTTGTTCCAAACTCTTTTCCAACATCTGCCATAGTATCACCATCAACACCAAAGTCTTCACTTGGGAATGGCCCATTTCCTACTCTTGTACAGTATGCTTTTGTAATTCCTGTTACAACACCAATATCTTTTGGGCTAATTCCTAAACCTGTACAAGCCCCTGCACTAACTGTACTTGAAGATGTAACATAAGGATAAGTTCCATGGTCAATATCTAACATTGTTCCTTGAGCACCTTCTAAAAGAATTTTTTTGTCTTCATCCATAGCTTTCCATAGCATTGTAGTTGTATTTGCTATAAATGGAGTAAGTTTTTGGCTATATCCTGTTAGTTCCTCTAATAACTCTTCTTTATTTGGTGTTGCTACTTCTAATACATCAAAGATTGCTCTATTTTGTTCAAAATACTCTAAGATTTTACTACATAAGTTTGCTGGATTTCTTAACTCTCCAACTCTATATCCGATTCTGCTAATCTTATCTGAATAAGCAGGGCCTATCCCTTTTCCAGTAGTTCCAATAGCCTTTGCACCTTTAAGTCTCTCTTTTGCTTGATCAATCAAGGCATGGTACCGCAAATTTAAATGAGCTTTCTCTGAAATAAACAATCTTCCTTCTAAGTTATCAAATTGACTCATCTCTTTTATAATTGATTCTGGAGATAAAACAACTCCATTTCCAATTATATTGATTGCTTTTGGATTTAAAATACCTGATGGAACTAAGTGTAAAGCATATTTTACTCCATCAACCCAAATAGTATGACCAGCATTATGACCACCTTGACTTCTACAAACCATATCATACTTTTGTGCAAGCATATCTACAATCTTGCCTTTTCCTTCATCACCCCATTGAATTCCAACTATTACATCTGCTTTCATCATTAATCCTCTAAAACTTTTAATAAATTATCTGTATATAATGCGAACCCTAAAGAGTTCAAACCTTCACTTTTGTAACTTCCTCCATTACAAAGTGTTAAATTATCTTGTATTACTCTGTAGTAAATATCATCATAATACTTCATACACCCATAATATAGCGGGGCAATAACAATATTTTTATAATTAATATTTAAAACTACTTCCATTAGTTTTTCTAACTCTTGCTTTATCGTCACTGGAACCACTAAAAGAGCGTCTTCTAAGTTTTGTTTGTTTTTGATATTTAATAAAATATTTAACCACTCAACATTCAAACTAAAAAGTTCAGCTAACTTTGCATTTTGAAAAAGTTCTATATCTATATTTAACTCATTACAAACAAGTCTTGGTATATTGATATTGCTTATTTGCATAATTGGATTAATATTTAATTTATTTAAAACTATTGCATTTAAATTGATAATATCAACAATACTATCATGGTTAATCCATTCACAACCAATTTGATAATCTTCATTTGAAGGATATGAAAAAACCGGCTGAATATAAAACCACTTTTTATGACTTGTTGTTCTTCCTAATCTTTTTGTAATAATTCTTACAACATCAAGAGTTGAATCTGCTCTAAGAGCTACTTTTTCATTTCGTTCATCAAAAATAGTAATAAGTTTTCTGCTATTTTCTATACTTTGGTGTTGTGAGTATGAAAAATTAGGAGTAATAACCTCTTCAAAGTTATTTGCGTATAACACTTCACTAACTAAAGTTTCTAACCCCCTTTTTTTCTTAGCAATTTTTCCAAAGTATAAACGACTTCCTTTTGGAATTTCATGTTCAAAAATCATTACTCACCTTTGAACATAATTTTAGCAAATACTTTATTTGCTGTTCCATCAAAAGCTCTTATATTTAGCTCGTCTAAAGCTAATTCTACAGCATTTACTACCCATGAAGCTTCAAAATCTTCAACTAATCCCATATGATTAATTCTAAAAATCTTACCAGTTAAACCATCCTGTCCACCAGCAATATTTACATTGTATTTATTTTTTAAAATTTTTCTAATTGCACTTGATTGTTCTGTATAAATTGTTGTCATTGCATTTGCAGGAGTTTTTGGATAGATACTCATTCCAATAGCTTTTAGTGCTTCTTGTGTTGCTTTTGCTCTTAATGCTGTTTTTGTGTATAAATTATCAAAACCATCTTCTTTGATTTTTTCTAAAACTGCCCCTAATCCAATAATTAAAGTAGTTGCTGCTGTCCATGCAGTTGTATTTGTTCTTTGTTTTTTAATTTCTGTTGCTAAGTTAAAATAGTAGCCTTTTGAATTTTTTTCAATCTTTTCTACTGCTTTGTTTGAAAATCCTATCATAGCAAGACCTGGTGGCAACATAAGTGCTTTTTGGCTTCCTGTAATTACTGCATCTATGTTTGTTGTATCAATTTTTTCTACTCCAATTGCAGTAATTCCATCTGCTACTATCATAATATCTTCATTTATTTTTTTAACTTCTTTAGCAATTTGTTCAACTGGATGCCTTAATCCCCCAGCACTTTCACAAATTTGAATAAAAATTGCATCTATGTCTGAATCATTTTTAATAGCTTCAACTACAGAATCTACACTTACTGGTGTATCCCACTCATTTTTTATTTCTGTATAATCAATTTTAAAAGCTGAACAAATTTTGCCAAATCTTTCACCAAATTTTCCAGAGTTAATTGTCAAAGCTTTTTTGTTAGTTAAGTTTGTAACGCAAGCCTCCATTGCTCCTGTGCCACTTGAAGCAAGCATTACAACTTCTGGCATATTGAAAGTTTCTATTAATAATTCTCTAGTATTTTTAAAAATTGCTTCAAACTCTTCAGTTCTATGATGAATTGTTATATCCGACATAGCTTTTCTAGCAAATTCAGGTACTGGCGTAGGTCCTGGCGTTAATAACATACAATATCCTTAAATAATTGGTCTTTCGTAAAACGGATTATTTTATCTAAAATATCATTATGAAGAGGTTAAGTGCATTTATGAGTTTAAAAGTATGATATAATTGCGTTTTTTAGGATGGAGTTTATAATGGATTTTAATATTTGGTTAGCACTATTTTTTGCAATTGTGGCACTTTCTATATCCCCTGGTGCTGGTGCTTTAATTTCTATAAATAGTGGCATTAACTATGGATTAAAAAAATCTTATGCAGCAATTTTAGGTTTACAATTTGGTCTAATTTTGCAAATAGTAATTGTAATTATTGGAATAGGAGCAATTATTGCAAGTTCTGAAGTTTTATTTAATATTGTAAAATGGGTTGGTGTTTTATATTTAGTTTATTTAGGAATAAAGAAGATTTTAGAAAAACCATTAATTATTGACACACAAGAAAAATTAAGCTCATATAATGCTAAAAAACTATTTTTAAGTGCAACTTTTATAAATCTTACAAATCCAAAAGCCACAGTCTTTTATGTAGCTTTTATACCACAATTTTTAGACTCACAAAAGCCACTACTTACTCAGCTTTTTATTATTTGTGCAACAGCTGTTATTGTTGATATTATTGTAATGACTGGTTACTCTTCAATAGCTTCTAAAATTAGATTTTTACTCAAAGATGAAAAAGCTATTAAAATACAAAATATTATTACAGGAAGTTTTTTAGTTCTAGTTGGTATCTTTGCAATTTATGCAACAAATCTTGAATAAAAAGCACCCTCTAAAAAGAGAGTGCAATAAAATTATTAAGTAATATCAGAGAGATCTGATATTATCAAGGGCTGTAAACATATCTTTTGTAGCTTTTTCAACTTCTTGAGTTGCTTTAAATATTTCTTTATTATCTGCATGTGCCCCATACAAATCAACCACTTTTTGAATTCCACTATATACACTCTTATGTGTTTCTACTATATTACTCCAATAAGAAGATTGAGAAAGATTCCCTTGTGAGTGCTCAGCAATCCATTTTCCTAATTCATACTCTTTTTCTGCTTTTATTTCAAATTTTTTCCCTGTTTCACAATGATTAAAATTGATATTTTTAAAAGCTATCAAATCTGATTTGAGTTTACTTGCCACAAAAATAAATTTAGGATTAGATATATACTTTTTTGATTCTTCATTATATTTCGTATTACTTATTGCCTCTTGTAACTTCTCTACAAGCAATTGCATATGTTTAGTCATTTCTGCTATATTTAAAGACAGTGACGCATTTTGCTGAGTTACTTCATCTAAGGAAGCTACTCTGCTATTAATTTGCATGATTGAAGTTTGTTGTCCTTTAGCCGTGGATGCAACTTCTTCAATTAGATGAATAGTTTGATTAATACTTTCATCAAGAACACTATATCCTTTTAGCATTTTATCTGCGATTTCTTGACTTTCATTCGCTTTTAGAGTTGCTCTTTCTACTATTTCTTTGATCTCTTTTGCGGCATCTGCACTTCTTGAAGCTAAGTTTCTAACTTCTTGAGCAACAACTGCAAATCCTTTTCCTGCTTCGCCTGCTGTTGCAGCTTCAACTGCTGCATTGAGAGATAGAATATTTGTTTGAAATGCTATTTGGTCAATTACTAAAATTGCATCTAAAATTGAATTTACTTCATTACTTAAATCACTCATAGAATCAGCCGTTTTTCTCGCTAAATCTTTTCCTGTATGATTTGCCTCTGTTACATTTGAAGCATAACTTAACATTTTTTGAGCACTCTCTCCACTTTGTCTTATTGTAGAAACTATATCCTCTATAGATGTAGTAGTTTCTTCTAATGAAGATGCTTGAAAAGTAGCAGCATCACTTAGTTTTTTAGAAGACGCTGAAAGTTCTTTTGTTGAGCTTTCAAGCTTTGAACTAGAGTATTCAATAAGTGCCATAACTTCAGACATTGTTGATTGAGCAACTGTAATACCGCTAAATAATGACGATATTAGTCCAGTTGTTTCTTTTATAACTGGAACAGGTTTATCATATTCAGCACGAGACAGCTGAGTCAATGTTTCTTGAAATAATAATAGATTGTTTTGTATCGAATTTATCATCTCGTTTATTGTAGTAACTAAAGAAGAAACTGCCTCAGAACCAGCTTGCTTTTTGATTGATTCATTAAATAATCCAACATTTATTTTTTCAACAATATCTTTAGTTTCAGAAATTACGACTTTATCCTTTTCAATTGATTCTTTTAAATTGTTTATAGATGTAGCTATTGAACCAATTTCATCTTGCGTAAACAGTTCTTTAGGAATTTCTGCATCGCTATTTCCATTGATAATTTCACGAACTGAACTTGAAATAGAAACTAATCGATTACTTATTAATTTTTCTAATATGCTAACTAAAAATAAAAATGCAGCTATTGCAATAAGTCCAATTGCAATTCCTAACGCAACAGAAAATGTTGCTATTTCTTCATTCTCCTTCAAAATATTTTGCATAATTTCTGTTTCACTTTTTATGTACTTTTCTATATCTGTAAAAAATTCTACAGCAACAGGAGTAACTCCTCTTAATGCTCCTAAAGCTGCATCATGTCCAGCCCCTTCAATCTTCAAATCAGCTGATAATATCATATCTCTTTTGTAAAGTTCTTTATTTTCAATTATACGTTTAAACTCATCTTTTTTATCAATTTCTAAAACATCTAAAAATTGATTCATTTGATTATCTAAACTTGCAAAGGCTTTCAGGTATCTATCATATAACTGATCCCTTTTTACTTTATCTTCTTGCATTAAGATATCTCTTCCTAAAACTCTACACAAATACATTGTTTGAATAATAGAGTTTAATCTCTCCATATTTTTCACATTTACATTAAATATTTTTTGAGAACGTGAAGCTTCTGTTATCAATGAAAATGTAGCATTTATTCCTGAAAACAGAATCAATACTGCCATTATGATTTTTGTTGGAAGAAATTTCCTACTCATTGAAGCATTATTAAGCCATTTTTTGTAAAATTCCATAAACATTCCCCTTTTTGATTTAAAATTTAGTTGTATTTTACGAATAATCTTAAATTATATTAGTAGCAATAATATCTAAAAAAAACTAAAATCATAATACTTTTATAATTTAAATAGATTTTTGAAATAGTTTACAGTTAGCGTTTTCCAAGTTTTGGAGTTAAAGAATAATTTTTCTTAAATTAAGCATAAAAAAAGGCAAGTTAAAAAACTTGCCTTTAAACATATGTAAAAATTAACTACTAAATGTATTCAACGCACTTATTACCTTGTGCAATCTCACCTATTAAGTAGCCATCTGTATTTGCTAAAACCGCATCTACATTTTCACTACTTACAACCAAAATCATACCTACACCCATATTAAACGCTCTAAACATCTCTTCTTGTTCTACATATTGGCTCATTAGTTCAAAAATTGGCAGAACTCTTATAGAGTCTCTTTTTACAACTGCTTTTAAATTTTCAGGTAAAACTC
>CAYJFN010000066.1:0-8463 GCA_964369325.1 uncultured Arcobacteraceae bacterium | reverse complement strand
AAAATTATATAAACTTAGGAAAAGATATTGCAAGAAAATATTAGAAACTTTAGTATTATTGCTCATATTGACCATGGAAAATCTACACTTGCAGATAGAATTATACAAGAGTGTGGAGCAGTAGCAGATAGAGATTTGACTGCTCAAATGATGGACACAATGGATATTGAACAAGAAAGAGGAATTACAATAAAAGCACAAAGTGTGCGATTAAACTATGTAAAAGATGGACAAACTTATATTTTAAATCTTATAGACACTCCAGGACACGTTGATTTTTCTTATGAAGTAAGTAGGTCTTTAGCTTCAAGTGATGGAGCTTTATTAATCATTGATTCAACTCAAGGAGTTGAGGCTCAAACTATTGCAAATGTGTATATCGCAATAGATAATGACCTAGAAATCCTACCAGTTGTAAATAAAATAGACCTTCCAAGCGCAGACCCTGATAGAGTTTTAGAAGAGGTTGAAGAAGCAATTGGAATTGATTGTACTTTGAATAATTTAATAAGTGCAAAAACAGGAGTTGGTGTAAAAGATTTAATTGATTCAATTGTAGATAGAGTTCCAAGTCCAAAAGGTGATGCAAATGCTGCTACAAAAGCTTTGATATATGACTCATGGTTTGACAACTACTTAGGAGCATTGGCACTTGTAAGAGTTTATGATGGAAGTATCAAAAAAGGGCAAGTTTTACGAATGATGAACACTAAAGAGGAACATCAAGTAATTAGCTTAATGTACCCACATCCAAGAAAACCAGTTCCTACAAATGAAATAGCAACAGGAGAAATAGGAATAGTTGTACTAGGTCTAAAAACCGTTAGTGGAATTGCTGTTGGTGATACAATGACAGATGCCAAAAATCCAACTTCAAGTGCTATTGATGGATTTGAACCAGCAAAACCTTTTGTTTTTGCAGGAATTTATCCAATAGAGACAGATAAGTTTGAAGATTTAAGAGATGCTCTTAACAAACTTCAGCTAAATGACTCTTCAATCTCATTTGAACCAGAAAGTTCTGCTGCACTTGGAAGTGGTTTTAGAACAGGATTTTTAGGAATGCTTCACATGGAAGTTATCAAAGAAAGACTTGAGCGAGAGTTTGATTTAGACTTAATTGCAACTGCTCCAACAGTTATTTATGAAGTTTTAAAAACAGATGGAGAGAGAATTTCTATTCAAAACCCTAGTGAACTTCCTGCACCAAACTATATTGATACTATTTTTGAGCCTTATGTAAAAGCAACTATTTTAGTTCCAGATGAGTTTTTAGGAAATGTTATAAAGCTTTTAAATGACAAAAGAGCAGTTCAAAACAAAATGGACTATTTAGGTAAAAGAGTTCTTTTAGAGTATGATATTCCAATGAACGAAATCGTAATGGACTTTTATGATAAATTAAAATCTACTACAAAAGGGTATGCTTCTTTTGATTATGAACCAGTTGGATTTAGACCTGGAAAATTACAAAAGCTAGATATTAGAGTTGCAGGTGATATTGTAGATGCTCTTTCTATTATTGTTCCAGAAAACAAAGCAGTTTCAAAAGGTAGAGAGTTTATAAAAGCTCTAAAAGAGTTAATTCCTAGACAACTTTTTGAAGTTGCAATACAAGCAAGTATTGGGAACAATATTATTGCAAGAGAGACTGTAAAATCAACAGGGAAAAATGTTACTGCTAAGTGTTATGGTGGTGATATTACAAGAAAAAGAAAACTTCTTGAAAAACAAAAAGCTGGTAAAAAAAGAATGAAAGCTATTGGAAAAGTAAATGTTCCACAAGAGGCTTTTATGGCAGTTCTTAAAATCTAACAAAGTATTTGTGTCAAACAGTATAGTTTGGCACAAAATTTTCTAAAAAATTCAATCTTTTTAAATAAAAAGTCATATTTTTGCTACAATTTTGTATGCGATGCTTATCTTGTGAAAAACTATCTTTAAATTTTATTTGTAAAAGTTGTCAAGTAAATTTGCTTGAGCCAGACTTTTTTAAAAAGCAGTTAGAAAAAGATTTTTTTGTGTACTCTTTTTACAATTATGAAGAGATAGAGCCATTTATTTTAAGTAAATATCACTTCTTTGGTGATAGAGTTTTTAACATTTTGGCAAAGCTATCTTTTGAAAAATTTGCAAAAAATTTCTCTTATGAAAACCAAATTTACGCTATTGCAGTAGATGACCATACTAGGCATGATTTTTCTCATACTGCAATTTTAACAAAGCATTTAAAATCTAAAAATATACAACCATATTTCAATGTTTTAAAAGCTACAAATATAGTTAAATATGCAGGAAAAGATTTAGAGTTTCGTCAAAAAAATCCAAGAAAGTTTAAGTATAGTGGGGCTAAAAATATAGATGCTATTTTAGTTGATGATTTACTAACAACAGGTTCAACACTTCTTGAAGCTAAAAAAGTTCTAAAAAGGCATAAAGTAAATGTGCTGTTTGCACTTACTTTATGCTCTTTAAGTTAGATTATTTATCTAATTTACCAATTTTTATAGCAAAAATATTTGCTAAAATTGAGCCAGAAATATTATGCCAAACGCTAAATAAAGCTCCTGCAACTGCTGCAAGTGGCATAGTTGCAAAGTGAATTGTTGCTAAAGATGCAGCAAGTCCTGAGTTTTGCATACCAACTTCTATAGAAACTGTAGCACATCTTTTTTCTTCCATTTTTGTAATTTTTGCAACAAAATATCCACAAGCATAGCCTAAAATATTATGTAGCACTACAACAATAAATATAATAAGTCCAGTTGATAAAACACTTTTACTATTTGCTGCAACAACAGATGCAACAATAGCAACAATTGCGATTACTGAAATAGCTGGAAGCAATGGTAATATTTTTGCTGTAAATTTTGAGAAAACCATATTTATTATAATTCCAAGAGAAATAGGAATAACTACAACTTTTACAATAGACATAAACATAGCAATCAAAGAAACTTCAACTGCTTGACCAATATAAAAATATGTTAAAAGTGGAGTTAAAAAAAGTGCAAGTAAAGTAGAAACAGCAGTCATACCAACAGAAAGTGCTACATCACCTTTTGCAAGATATGTCATAACATTTGAAGATGTTCCTCCAGGACAAGTTCCAACTAAAATAACGCCAACTGCAAGTTCAGGTGGTAGTTGAAAAATTTTTATTAATAAAAATGCTATAAATGGCATTATCAAAAATTGTGCAGAAACACCAACTATAACATCTTTTGGTCTTGAAAATACAACTGCAAAATCAGATGCTTTTAAAGTTAAACCCATTCCAAACATAACAATCATTAAAAGTGGTGCTATATAGCTTGTTTTAATCCATGTAAATGAGACTGGCACAAAAAGTGCAACCAAAGCAATTATTGAAACAATTATAGCCATATATTTGCCTATGAAATTGCTTATTTTTTCTAGTTTATCCATTAAACTCTCCCCTTTGAATTTATTAGTAAATTTTATCCAATAAGATATTAAATATTGATATTTTTATGACAATTCAGAATTTAATATTTATAAGGTATAATCTCGCATATAAAATTAGGAAAAAAAATGATTGCAATAATAGATTACAATATGGGAAATTTGGCAAGTGTTTACAATGCTTGTCATTTACTAGATGCAAAAGCAACTATTGTAAAAGATCCAAATGAACTAAAAAACTATGACCGTATAATTTTACCTGGTGTTGGTGCTTTTGGAGATGCAATGGAGCATCTAAACCAAACAGGTATGAAAGAGGCTATTTTAGAGTATGCAAAAAGTGGTAAACCAATGTTTGGCATTTGTTTAGGAATGCAACTATTATTTAATTCTTCAAGTGAATTTGGAGAGCATAAAGGTTTGGGTTTAATTGAAGGTGAGGTTATAAAGTTTGAAAAAGAAAAGATGAGTGAAGATATTAAAATTCCTCATGTTGGTTGGAATAGTATTGCAAATAAAAATAGTAAACTTTTTGAAGGGCTTGAAAATCCATATCTTTATTTTGTGCACTCATATCATGTTAAAACAGAAGATAAAAATGTTCTTGGCTATACGCAATATGGATATAAGTTTGCAAGTAGTGTAAACAAAGATAATATCTATGGACTTCAACCACACCCAGAGAAGTCTCATGATAATGGTTTAAGGATTTTAAAAAATTTTATGTCACTAAAATAAGGAGAATATCATGAAAACCATAGCAATATTGGGTGCAAGTGGATTTGTAGGTAGTTCTTTAAAAAAGTTCTTAGAAAAAGATGGCTATGAGGTATTTGCAATAACAAGAGAGATTTTAAATGATGAGCAAAAACTTCACGAAGTAATCTCAAGTGTAAAAATAGTTATAAATCTTGCAGGTGCAAATATTTTAAGCAGATGGACAAAAGAGTATAAAGAACTTCTATATTCAAGTAGAATTGATACAACTTCTAAAATAGTACAAGCAATTAATACTACTCAAAAAAGACCTGTTTTTTTAATTTCAACTTCGGCAGTTGGTATTTATGATAATAATCAAATACATGATGAAAATGGAGCTTTCTCAAATGATTTTTTATCAAATCTTTGTCAAAAATGGGAAGAAACTGCGAAAAGAGCAAATACTCATGTGGCTATTTTTAGGTTTGGCATTGTTATGGGAAAAGATGGCGGGGCTTTTGATAAAATGGTAAAGCCATTTAAGTTTGGACTTGGTGGAACTATTGGAGATGGGAAACAAGCCTTTTCATTTGTTCATATAGATGATTTATTAAATGCTTACAAATTTATTATTGAAAACAAATTAGCAGGGACTTTTAACCTAACTGCACCAACACCTACAACAAATAAAGAGCTTACAAAAGTTATTGGAAAAGCTCTAAATAAGCCTACTTTACTTCCTGTTCCAGAGTTTGTTTTGCAACTAATTTTTGGAGAAGGAGCAAAAGTTTTAACACAGGGGCAAAGTGTAGTTCCTAAAAAACTTCAAGATTTGGGATTTGAGTTTAAATACAAAAACATAGAACAAACTATAAATAGTTTGGTTTAATTTATAAAAAAGGAAGAGTTTTGGATATATTACCAGCAATTGATTTAAAAGATGGAAAGGCTGTAAGGCTTAGTAAAGGGCTTATGGATAGTGCAAAAATCTATTCAGATGAGCCTTGGCAAGTAGCAAAAAGATTTGAAGAACTTGGAAGTAAGTGGCTTCATATTGTTGATTTAAATGGAGCTTTTGCGGGAACTCCTGCGAATTTAGAGCAAATAAAAAAAATCAGAGAAAACTGCAATCTAAAAATAGAACTAGGTGGCGGAATTAGAGATGAGCAGACTATTAAGATGTATGTTGAACTTGGAGTTGATAGACTTATTTTAGGTTCAATTGCAGTAAAAGATCCACAATTTGTAAAAGATATGGCAGCAAAATACCCAATAGCAGTTGGTATTGATGCACTTGATGGTATGGTTGCAGTTGAAGGATGGGCAGAAGTTTCAAATATGAAAGCAACTGACCTTGCAAAAGAGTTTGCAAATGCAGGTGTTCAAGCAATTATATGTACAGATATTTCAAAAGATGGAATGCTTTGTGGTGTAAATGTAGAGTTTACACAAAGTATTGCACTTGCAAGTGGTGTTGATACTATTGCAAGTGGCGGAGTAAAAGATATTGAAGATATAAAAAACTGTAAAAACAATGGCGATATTGCTGGTGTGATTGTAGGAAAAGCCTTTTATGAGGGAACTTTAGATTTAGAAGAGGCATTTAAAATTTTATAAATATTTTATTGGAGATTATATGATAAAAGAAGCAATACTTAAACTTACAAACAAAGAAGATTTAACTACTAATGAAGCATACGAAGTAATGGATGAGATTATGAGTGGTAATGCTTCTCATATCCAAATAGGTTCATATCTTACAGCTTTAGCTATGAAAGGTGAAACAATAGATGAAATTGTTGCATCTGCAAGAAATATGAGAAGTCACGCAACAAAACTTTTAAACGATAAAGATGTGTTAGAAATTGTAGGAACAGGCGGAGATAAATCAAACTCTTTTAATATTTCAACAACTTCTGCAATAGTTCTTGCAAGTATGGGTGTGCATATTGCAAAACATGGTAACAGAGCGGCTTCTAGTAAATGTGGTTCTGCAGATGTGCTAGAAGCTTTAGGAGTAAAAATCGATATAACACCAGAAAAAAGTATGCAAATGTTAGATGAAATAGGCATTTGTTTTTTATTTGCTCCAATTTACCATGGTGCTATGAAAAATGTTGCACCTGTTAGAAAAGAGTTAGGAATAAGAACTATTTTTAATATTTTAGGTCCATTAGCAAATCCATTAGGGGCAAGTATGCAACTTATGGGTGTTTATGATGAGAGTTTAGTTGAACCACTTTCAGAAGTTTTAACAAGACTTGGTGTAAAAAAAGGTATGGTTGTATTTGGTAAAGATGGGCTTGATGAAATTTCAATTTCAGCTCCAACTAAAGTTTATGAGATTAGAAATGGCTGGTTTAAATCATATGAAATAAAACCAGAAGAATTAGGCTTGAAACTTTATGATAAAAATGAGCTTGAAGGTGGAGATAAAGAAGAAAATGCCAAAATCACTCTTGAAATATTAAATGGAGTAAAAGGGGCTAAAAGAGATGCAGTTGTGTTAAACTCTGCAGCAGCACTATATATTGCCAAAGATGATATAAGCTTAGAAGAAGCTATTAAACTTGTTGAACAAACCTTAGATAGTGGAGCAGCATTAACAAAATTAGAAGAGTTTGTTAAATTTTCAAATAGTTAAATATAAATTAAAAGGAGAAGAAGATGAAAAAAATTATATTGACAACAGCATTTGCATTGATTAGTTTTACTAGCATTGCACAAGCGGATCAACTTGAAGAAATACAAAAAGCGGGAGTTTTAAAAGTTGGAACAACAGGTGATTATAAACCATTTTCATATCTTAATAATGGTGAATTTTCAGGATATGATATAGATGTAGCAAAACACTTTGCAAAAGAGTTAGGTGTAAAAGTAGAGTTTGTTAAAACAACTTGGAAAGATTTGTTAAGTGGATTAAGTAGTGATAAGTATGATATTGCTATGGGTGGAATTACTAGAAGAATGCAAAGACAACTAAGTGCTGAACAATCTCAGGGGTACATGACTTTTGGAAAGTGCTTTTTAGTTGCAAAAGGCAAATCAAAAGATTTTGATACTATTGAAGAAGTAAATAAAGCATCTGTAAAAGTTGGTGTAAATATTGGCGGAACAAATGAGATGTTTGCAGATGAAAATCTATCAAAAGCTACTTTTACAAGATTTGAGAATAATCTTGATGTACCAAAAGCAGTGGCAAGTGGTAAAGTAGATGTTATGGTTACAGAGACTCCTGAAGCACTATATTATCAAGTAATTGATAAAAGACTTGAAGCTTCAAGATGTGAAGACCCATTTACAAAAGGTGAGTTCGGGTATTTAATTCCTAAAGGTGAGCAAGAGTTTTTAAATGTAGTTAATTATATGATGGATGAAATGAAACTAAAAGGACTTGATGAAGTCTTTATGAAACAAAATTCTTTAAAATAATTGGTTTAAAATGGCTCAATTTAAAATGAGCCATTTTACTTTCTGGATTAAAGAATCTTCTTTTATGATATTTTGAACTTCTTTACTTGAGTAAGCAAATCCTTCTTTCAAACTATAATAATATAAACAAAACTAATAGTGACATATTTTATTTAATAAAATCTAAGAAAATAGTTTCTAAATAGTGAACGCTTATAAGTAAAAATGTTGTAGAATACACTGTTAGTTATTTGCTAAAATTATTATATACTGGTTAATTAATATGAATTTTTATATGGTTTATCAACCACAATTTCAAGACTCAAAAATTGTAAGTTTAGAAGCTCTTCTTCGACCAGAAGATAAAAGTATGAGTATTGATGATTTTATTTATAATCAAACTTCAAAAGTTGATTTAGATATAAATGTTATTAAAAAAGTAGTTGGAGATTTAAAAAATAATCAACTAATTAAATCTGTGAGTATAAATATCCATCCAAGTAGCCTTTTAAGTAAGGAATTTATAGATAATTGTATTAAGCTTTGTTCAAATCAAAGTTACAAAGTAGTTTTAGAACTAATTGAGTATGAAACTTATGAAATTTCACAAAATATGATTCAAGAAATGAATCATTTAAGAGGATTAGGAATAGAATTAGCAATTGATGATTTTGGTAAAAACTTTTCAAATGCTGATACTTTGATACATCTTCCTATTTCAAAAGTTAAAATAGATGGTTCTTTAGTTGATAACATAGAAAGTAACTCTTTAAAATTTAAATTCTTAAATTTCTTAAATGGAATAATCTTAGATATTGTACACTCTGATGTTGTTTTTGAAAAAGTTGAAACTTTAAGACAAGTGGAATTAATACAACTGATAAATCCTGATGCAATTATACAAGAATATTATTATGAAAAACCAAT
>CAYJFN010000065.1:0-8472 GCA_964369325.1 uncultured Arcobacteraceae bacterium | reverse complement strand
ACAAACTCACCTGCATCAAATCTTCCTCTTCTTTCACATAAATCGTGAATTCTAAGTTCATATGCCCATTTTGGTCTGTTATAAGCATCTAGTGCTGGTAAAGAACCATAAAGTACAAAGTATAATAATGTTCCAACGATGTTTTTCTCACTTGGAGGACAACCAGGTACATTAATAACAGGTTTATTTGTAATTTCAGATAATGCAACTGAACCAGTTGGATTTGGGTAAGCAGCTTGCACTCCACCAAATGAAGAACATGTTCCAATAGCAAAAATAGCTGCTGCATTTGCACTTGCAACTTCAGCACTATGCTCACCAGTATGCCCTTTTCCACCAATTGTTAAGTAGAAAGAGTTATCACCTTTTGGAATACCACCTTCAACCATTAATATATATTGACCTTTGTATTTTTCAATAGCATGTTCCAAATTTTCTTCTGCTTGCCAACCAGCTGCAGCCATTAAAGTTTCATGATATTCTAATGAAATATAATCGAAAATCAATGAATCAATAGTAGGCGCATCTGTTCTTAGTAAAGATTCAGAACAACCTGTACACTCTGCCATATGTAACCAAATAACAGGTAATCGGTCACTTAACTCAGCAGCTTTTGCAACTAAAGGAGTAAATGAAGATGGAAGTGTAAGCATTGCAGTCATCGCAGTTGCCCATTTCATAAAATCTCTTCTTGTAATCCCTTTACTCTCTAACATCTCTGAAATCGAACCGTTATCTTTAATCTTAGGAAGATTTTCTAGCTTCTCTAATCTATTTGATAACTTGTTAAATAATTCTGATGTATTCAAAACAGATCCTTTTAATTAACTTTAGTGAGCAACATGAAAAAAAATATGCAAGTTCTGCATACTTTTCATATGGTTACCATTTTTTGTAATCATATTTTTAGAACTTACATTTTTTTTGTCACTGACTCATGCTCATATGTTACAAAACTTAAACTTAACTTTAAGTTAAAATTAGTTAGATTAAATTAATATTTCTAAAATTTTTAATTATTTAAAAATAGAAAATATTTTTTATAAATTACTTAAATCCCTTTATTCTGGATATTGTACTAGTGGTGTGACATTTATAATTTTTAAAAAACAAACTTTATTAAAGGAGGTTACCTAAAAGTAACCACTATATTTTTTTATCATATAATAAAGTAAGATGGTATCTATTGCAATAAGTGACTTTATAATTAAAAGATATACTATTTTTTTGTTTTTATATTAATGAACAATAATGGTTATCATTTAATTTGTGATTTATTTCGCACTATTATAAAATAATTTAATTTTACTTTAAAATATTAATGTAAATTAATAACATTTTTAAGATTATAAAAGAAGTTATATGTACAACTAAAAATTTAGTTGTACATATTTTAAGTAATTAAGAATGAACTAGATTTGTAAGCTCTGAAGAACTAACTTTATGAAAATTTAAGTATTTATAAACACCATCTTTGTTTTGTTCAGTTATTTTATTAGGAACAATTTTCATGTACTCTTCTACTGTTGGAAGCCTACCAAGAAGCGCTGCAACTGCTGCAACTTCTGCTGAACCTAAATAAACTTTTGAATCCTTTCCTAGTCTATTATCAAAGTTTCTTGTACTTGTCGAGAATACAGTTGCACCTTGAGAAACTTGTGCTTGATTCCCCATACATAAAGAACATCCAGGAATTTCTATTCTAGCACCTGCTGCTGCAAATACTGCATAATATCCTTCTTGCGTTAATTGTTCTTTATCCATTTTTGTAGGAGGTGCTACCCAAAGTTTTGCTGGAACTGCACCTTCTCCTTTTAAAACTTCACCTAAAGCTCTAAACAATCCAATATTTGTCATACAAGAACCAACAAATACTTCATCAATATTTTTTGGTCTATTATCATCTGCTAAAATCTCACTTAATGTTGCAACATCATCTGGATCATTTGGACAAGCTAAAATTGGTTCAGTAATTTTATTTAAATCAATTTCAATTACTGCTTTATATTGCGCATCTGAATCTGGCTCAAGAAGCTCAGGATTTGCTATCCACTCTCTCATCTTGTCTGCTCTTCTTCGTAAAGTCTTAGCGTCTTCATATCCTTCTTCAATCATCTTTTCAATTAAAGCTATATTTGAAGATAAGTACTCAATAATTGGCTCTTTATTTAATTGAACACTACAAGCAGCTGCTGATCTTTCTGCACTTGCATCAGATAATTCAAATGCTTGCTCTACTTTTAAATCAGGTAGTCCTTGTATTTCTATAATTGTTCCAGCAAATACATTTTTCTTACCTTTTTTCTCAACAGTTAGTAAACCATCTTTAATAGCTTGATAAGGAATAGCATTTACTAAATCCCTTAAAGTAATTCCTGGTTGCATAGAACCCGTAAATTTAACTAAAACTGATTCAGGCATTGTTAAAGGCATCATACCAGTAACTCCAGCAAATGCAATAAGTCCAGATCCAGCAGGGAAAGAGATACCTATAGGGAATCTTGTATGTGAATCTCCACCCGTTCCAACTGTGTCAGGAAGACATAATCTATTTAACCATGAGTGAATAACACCATCTCCTGGTCTTAATGTAACTCCTCCTCTTGAATTAATAAAATCAGGAAGGGTATGTCTTAAGTTTATATCTGCTGGCTTTGGATAAGCTGCTGTATGACAAAATGATTGCATAACCATGTCTGCCCCAAAGCTAAGAGCTGCTAGCTCTTTTATCTCATCTCTTGTCATAGGTCCAGTTGTATCTTGACTTCCAACTGTCGTTGCAATTGGCTCAACATACATACCTGGTTTTACACCTTCAATTCCACAAGCACGACCTACCATTTTTTGTGCTTGAGTATAACCTTTTCCATCATCTGCTGGTTGTAAAGGTGCAATAAACATATCAGTTGCACCTAGTTTTAAAACTTCTCTTGCTTTTGCAGTTAAACCTTTTCCAATAATTAAAGGGATTCTTCCACCTGCTCTCATCTCATCTGTAAGTGTATTTGGTAATAATTCAAACTCTGATACTACTACACCATTCTTTTCAATAACACCTGCATAAGGTTTTAAAGTTATAACATCACCTGTTTCAAGATTATCAACAGGGGCCTGAATTGGTAAACATCCTGAATCTTCTGCAGTGTTAAAGAAAATTGGAGCAACAATAGAACCAATTACAACTCCTCCTGTTCTTTTGTTTGGAACACCTGGAATATCTCTTCCCATATGCCATTGAACTGAGTTAATTCCAGATTTTCTTGAACTTCCTGTTCCTACAACATCTCCAACATAAGCTAAAGGATGACCTTTTTCTTTTAGCTTAGCCATTGTTTCAAGTGGATTTTCCATTCTTGATTGAAGCATTGCAGTTGCGTGTAATGGAATATCTGATCTTGTAAATGCAACTGTTGCAGGAGATAAATCATCTGTGTTTGTTTCACCTGGAATTTTGTAAACTGTTAAAGTAATCTCTTCTTCAAGTGCTGGTTTGTTTGTAAACCATTGTGCATTTGCCCAAGACTCAATTACCTCTTTTGCTTTTGCATTTCCAGCATCCATTAACTCTTTTACATCATTAAAAGAGTTATAAACTAAAATTGTATTTTTTAACTGCTCTGCTGCAGCACTTGCAACTTCATCTATTTTTAAAGCTTCAACAAGTGGTGTTACATTGAATCCGCCCATCATTGTTCCTAAAATTTCAATAGCTTGAATCTTAGAAATTACACTACATGCTACATTTCCTTGAACAATATCATTTAAAAATGCTGCTTTAACATAAGCTGCATCATCAACTCCAGGATTAATCTTGTTTTTAAATAAATCTAATAAATAATCAGATTCTTGTATGTTGCTATCTTTTAATAATTCAACTAGTTGTGCAGTTTGAACTGCAGTCAATGGTAATGGAGGTAAGTTACCTTCATTCACTCTATCTTGTGTATGTGCTTTGTATTCAGCAATTAAACTCATAACAATCTCTCCTGTAATAATTAATTAGTGTCATAGTATAACATATTGGTCTTTTTATAGATGCTCAATTATTGCAAATAATGTACAAGTTCTTTTTGCTGTTTAAATAAGTTACACAAAAGAGTCTTCTTTATTAACAAATATAAAAAAGCTTTATATTATCTAGAATCTTTTGTATAAATTGTTTTGTTTATTTCTTATATTATTAAGTAATTTATTAAAAAATAAATGCACAAAAATTGTACATAATTTATTCAAAAAATATTTTGTAGTTTTTTATTAACCATTTTTTGTTACAATTCTTTATTAGGAGATTATCATGCAAAAAAGAAACTTTTTTTTAATTATTCTTATTTCAATTTTATTTATAAGTTGTACACAAAGAACACCTTATACAGATAGAGGACAGCTTATTTTAATTTCACAAGAAGAAGAGTTAGCTTTAGGTGCACAATCATATGAACAAGCTTTATCAGAATCAAAAGTTATTACACAAACAAATGAAGCTAGAAAAGTAAAAGAAATAGGTGAAAAAATTGCAAAAGTTGCAAATAGAGATGATTTTAATTGGGAATTTAATTTAGTAGAAAATAGTGCAAAAAATGCTTATTGTTTGCCTGGTGGAAAAGTTGTTGTTTATACAGGTATTTTAGAAGTCGCACAAAATGATGATCAACTAGCAACTGTAATTGCTCATGAAATTGCTCATGCACTTGCACGTCATGGAGCTGAAAGAATGAGCACGACTCTACTTGCACAAGGAGCACAAACAATTGGTTCTATAATACTTGGTGTTCAAGGTTCAGAATACACTAATGCATTTAATTTGGCATTTGGACTAGGTAGTCAAGTTGGCGTTTTATTACCATATGGAAGACTACAAGAAAGTGAAGCAGATGAAATAGGAATTTATCTTATGCAAAAAGCTGGTTATGATGTAAATGAAGCTTTAAAATTTTGGGAAAATATGAGTCACGGAAATGAAAAAGGTATAGAATTTTTATCAACTCATCCTCATTCAGATACAAGAATGGAAGATTTAAGCGAAGTAATTGAAAACCTTAAATAAATGATGGTGTAAAATACACCATCATAAACAAACTAAGCTATATTTGTATAAACAGCTTGAACATCATCATCATCTTCTAATCTTTCAAGCAATTTAACCATATCATCTTGTTGTTCTTGTGTAAATTCCTGAGGATTATTTGGAATTCTTTTAAGTTCAGCTTTGATTAACTCAATTCCTAACTCTTCAAACTTTTGATTCATATTACCAAAATCAGTATAGTTTGAATACGCTAAAACTAAGCCATCTTCTTCTTCAATCTCTTCTAAACCTGCATCAATTAACTCTAATTCTAGCTCATCTAAATCCATATCTTCAGTTTTATTGAACTCAAAAATTGCTTTTCTGTCAAACATAAACTCTAAAGAACCAGTTGGAGAAAGCGAACCACCACATTTGTTGAAGTGCATTTTGATATTTGCAACTGTTCTTGTGTTGTTATCTGTTGCAGTTTCAACAAAAATCAAAACACCATGTGGACCTTTTCCTTCAAAATTTACTTCAGAAAAATTTGCAGCATCTTTTCCTGTTGCTCTTTTTATAGCTGCATCAATATTTGCTTTTGGCATATTTTCAGCTTTTGCATTTAAAATTGCAGTCCTAAGCGCTGAATTCATTTCAGGATCAGGAACTCCTTGCTTTGCAGCCATTTCAATAGCTTTTGCTAATTTTGGGAAAACTCTTGACATATTTCCCCATCTTTTCATTTTTGCAGCTTTTCTATATTCAAAGGCTCTACCCATAAAAACTCCGTTGTTTTAGTATTTAAAGCATAATAATTAATGCTTTAGTAAAATGTTCGTGATTATATCAAGTTTGAAATAAATTTTTTATGATAAAAATATCTCTAATGTAAGCAACTACAATATATAAATTAGCTAAAATTCCAAAAAACAAAAGGAATATTATGCAATATTTTGGAACATTTGAAACTAAATATGAAGAGATTTTTTTAACATCAAGTTATTTATATTTTCCTAATGAAGATGAAACTATAACAGAGCAAGATTTAAACTCTATGATAAAAACACACAAATTAAGAAAAAAAAATATAGCTGGAACAGTGTTCTTTTATAACCCAACTGTAACTCCAGAAGGATATGATTCTAACAAATTTTTATTAGAGCAAAATTTTGAAGATTTTGGAAAATTTATAGAGATAAAAATAGAAAACAACATTACTGTTTTTAAAAATGCTATTAAAGGATGTGAAGGTAAACTTGTAGAGTTTAGAAACCTATTTAATTTAAATGAAAAAAATATAAATGCCTCAAATTTACTTATGAAATTTAACGCTGATTTAGAAAAATATAACTCAAATTTAAATACAGAATTTGAAAGAGAGATTATGTATCAAGATGCTAGAAATCTTATACCAAATGGAAAATTTGTATTTTTTGCTTGGGGAGATAAATTAAATGCAAAAGAGTTTCCTTTTATTTTTGAGTATGCCAAAACAATTTATGACAATAGTGTGCAACTTGGCAAAAAAGTAGCTTTTGTATATAAAAAAGAACGATCAGTTGAGTTTTCAATAAATCAACTTCAGTTTTCTAATCCTGCAGAAAATCCAAAATATAAAATTTCAATTACAAATGCTATAAAAGAGTGTTTTTCTAAAGAGGTATTTGAGCCAACACCTTATATTTAACTATTCTTTTCTTTTAAGTAGTAGCTTTTTAAACTTTCTATTGAGTTACTACTTTCTAAAAAACCAATCATGTTATCTACTGATATTCCTAAAGTTGGTTGCTGACTTAATTCTTTAATATTTGAATAAACTATTGAAAACATCAAAGTCTTATTCTGAATTTTTCTTGCAAGTAAAATATAGTTTTGTTTATTGATGTCCAAAAATATCTTTGCATTTACAATAAGCTCCGCAGATAAATAAGCTATTGAAGCATAAGAATGGAAAATTAACATTACTTTTTGAAGAGGAAACTCTTCAGTACAAAAAATTTGGATTTTGTTTTGAATTGAATAACTTTTTTCATATGAAATTAAAGATTTTGTTTCTTCATCTTCAATATTTTTCCAAATCTCTAAAAAATTATGTTTCAAAATATTAACTGATTCAATTTTTTCCATTTTTTAGTAATGCCTTTAAAATATTTTTGTAGAGTATATTATTTTTATTTAACTTGAGATTAAATTGTCATAATTAAGAAGAGAATTTTATAATTTTACACAATTGTAAGTTCATATATAAATTGTTTTATTTCTTCGTTTGTAAAAAAAATATTTTTACTTAGCTCTTGATTTACTTTTTTAATAAATACTATTTTTTGTTTCTTTAACTCTTCATTATTTTTATATCTTAAACTAAGTTCTTTTATTTCTTTAATATATTGTTTTTTTATCTCTTCTTTTTTTAAATAAGCGGATTTTTTGGCAACATTTTTTTTATTACTTAATATTAATAAAACAACAGCTATTACCAAAACCGTTAGTAACGAAACTTCTAAGTAACCCATATTCACACCTTATCAATTATTTAAAAATATATCAAAATTCCTCTTTACAAAAACTAACAATTTACATATCTTCATGTTTTTTAATATATTTATTATTTTTTTATAACTTTAATTGTATTTTAATTAAAATTTTAAATATTAAAATGATATAATGTATTGTTTTATTAAAAATTATAAAAAACACTTATCTTCCATTAGGAATAAAAATGAATATAAAAGTTATGATAGTTGATGATAGTTCAACAATGAGAAGAATAATTTCAAGCGTTGTAAAGCAAATTGGTATAGACGAAGATTATATTGGTCTAGCAGTAGATGGGATGGATGCACTAGGACAATTAAAATCTACAACATATGATGTTGTGCTAACTGATTGGAATATGCCAAAAATGAACGGATTACAACTTGTTAAAAATCTTAGAACCCTTCCAAAATATGCAAATACTCCAATTTTAATGATTACCACTGAAGGGGGAAAAGCAGAAGTTATTACTGCTTTAAAAAGTGGTGTGAACAACTACATTGTTAAACCATTTAGTGCAGAGACACTTAAAGCTAAACTAGAGCCCTTATTAAAAGATCTTAGCAAAAAGTAAAAGAGATTTAAATCTTTTACTTTTTTGATTCTGCTTGATTTTTTATCAAATAATCTTCTAAAATTTTCTCATCTACAATACCTACATATTTTTCAAATAAGAATCCATCTTTTGAGAATAAAAACGATTCTGGTATCTTTTTAATATCATCAAACATTTTAGCTGCTTTTTCATTTTCCTCTCCAACAACAACTGGAAATTTTATTTTATGAAACTCAATAAAAGATTCTAAATCTTCTTTACTAATTTCATCTTGGTGTAAAACTGCAACTATTTCAAAAACATCACCATATTTTTCGTACATTTTATTAAAAACTGGAATTTCATCAATACAAGGTGGACACCAAGTTGCAAA
>CAYJFN010000064.1:4304-8520 GCA_964369325.1 uncultured Arcobacteraceae bacterium | reverse complement strand
ATAAAAATTCATACATTTGACTATCATTATGAGTGTTAATATCTTTAATAATATATTCCTCATTTACATTTGCATTTGCTAAACAATTTATATTAGGCATATCCTCTCCAATTTTTTAATTATGAAATTAACAATAAGTATCAGTTTGTAATTTTAATGGATTTTACCTTTGTTGTCAATTGATATTATTTAATTTTGATTTTATTTTAAAATTATATTGATGAAAATATGAGGATTATGGTAGCAAGGGAAGATTCTTGCTACTATTTGAGTCTATTTTGATAATTATTGTTGCAATAAAGCTATAACCTCATCAACATTTAAATTTCTTCCTGTTGATACCACTTTCCCATCTACTACAAGACCTGGCATGCTCATAATTCCATACTCCATAATTTTCATCATATCATCGACTTTGATAACCTCATGAAATCCGCCTATTTTTGCTACTGCTTGTTTTGTAGTTTCTGTTAATGCTGCACATTTTGAGCAGCCTGTTCCTAATATTTCTATTTTCATCTTTAATTCTCCTTTTTTAATTTCATTTCGTTCCTTCTATATTTAAAAAGGAAGCCCCTATTTTTTTGTCTAAAAACTTATATAAAATCCAAAGTAGTGTGTTGCAATAAAGTAAACTCCTGCAAAAACAAAAACTACTCCTGTGATTCTTCTAAACCAAAACTCAAATTTAACAACGCTATTATAAATAGCACCAACTTTATTCACACTAAAGGCAATAACTATTGCAAATATAACTACAGGTAAACCTGTACCAATCCCATAAGCAAGAGGTAATAAAAATCTTGAATTATGCTCAATTGCTAATGAAGTAAGACTTCCAAAAAACAATGCCGCACTAACTGGACAAAAAGACAATGCAAAAATCACTCCAATTGCAAATGATCCAAAAGTAACATTGTTTTTAAATTTTTCTACACTACTATCCCCTTTTGCTACACCAAAAGAGAAGTTCATTTTAAAAACTCCCAAAAGGAGTAATCCAATTATAATCAATAATGGTCCCATTATTTGGTTAATATATGTTTGCAAGAAATTTGCAACTGCTGGAATTGCTAAAAGTCCAGATACTAAAATAAATGCCAAAACAACATAGGCAAAAACTCTTCCAAGCGTATATAAAACACCAGCAAGAATAGTTTTTTGTGGTGTTTGTATATTTTTTGAAATAAATGAAATAGCTGCAACATTTGTTGCAAGTGGACAAGGACTAATTGAAGTCAAAATCCCCAACCACAAAGCACTTGCAATTATTGCAAAACTCATTAATTTTCCTTTTGGAAGTTTCTTACTTCTGATTCAATATAGTTTCTAAAATCATCTGGATTTCTAACTTTTGTCCAAATTTCAGTTAAGTTTTTCCACTCTTTTTTACCATTTACTTCTTTTGTAAGAATTACAGATTTTGTATAAAGTCCATACTCTTTTACATCAGCCATATTTTTCCTAGCATCTTTCATTACAAATGTTAAAGAACTATCATTCATAGCCTCAACTGCATTTTTTGTATAATTTTCAATCTGTGTACAAGTTGTACATCTAGGATCTGCCCAATAGTAATTTACATCAACTTTAGTAGCTGCATTTGCAAAACCATAAAATGCTAGTAATAAAACTAACGCCTTCATTATATTTCTCATCGTAATTTTCCTTTACCTTTTAAATTTTATATTCGCATTTGTTTAATCTATATAATTTGATTAAACACAAACCCTATTGCTAAAATAGCACTCCCAACTATTCCAAAAAAGATTGAAATTAGTTTTATACTTAATACTCTTTTTAAAATCATAGCTTCTGGTAAACTTAATGCCACAACTGCCATCATAAAACTAAGAGCTGTCCCTAAAAGCATTCCTTTTGAAGTAAGAACTTCTATCAAAGGAAGAATTCCAGCTGCATTTGAATACATAGGTATTCCCATAACAACTGCAACTATTGGTGCATACCAAACATCACCACCTGCATATTTAGTAATAAACTCAGTTGGTACATATCCGTGAATAAATGCTCCAATTCCAATACCAATAATCACATAGATATAAATCTTTTTAAAGATATCCATAGTCCCTTCCCAAGCATTTTCTAATCTATTTTTAAATAGAACAGTTTCATCTTGAGTCGCAGAATTACAACAACTTTTGATAGGTTGTACCTCTATTAACACCTCTTTTTCTAAATTCATTGCACCAATAACAAGCCCAGCAACTATTGCAATAAGCAAACTACTTCCTACATACAAAAGTGTGATTTTCCCACCAAAAAGAGAAAACAGAAGAGCTATTACAACTGCATCACTTAGTGGTGCAGATATAAGATAACTAAATGTTACTCCTAAAGGAATCCTTGCTTGTAAAAATCCTAGAAATAAAGGAATTGCACTGCAAGAACAAAAAGGCGTTAACATACCAAAAAAAGCAGCAAACACATGCCCTATAAGCTTATGCTTACCACTTAAATAATCCCTTATCTTCTCAACTGGAAAATAACTTCTTATAAGTGTAACAACAAATATAATAGTAATTAAAAGAATAAATATTTTAATCGTATCATATATAAAAAAATGAACTGCTTCTCCTAAATGGCTTTGTTTATCAAGTCCAAAAACTTCAAAAACAAGTCTACCACTAAGAGCTTCCCACCAATCAAACATTACATTAACTCCTCTTTTATTTTAGGTAATAAAATAGTCTCTATCTCCTCATAAGTTTTAATAAATGCATCAAAATCTTTTCCATCTGGGTCTTCAAATCCTACATGGATTTTTTTAACTAGTTTTGGAAACATTGGGCAACTCTCATTTGCATGGTCACAAACTGTAATTATTAAATCGAAATCTTCATCTATTAAAGTATCAAGTGTTTTTGAGTGATATTCATCTTTCCAAATACCTTTTTCTTCTAGTAATTTTTGTGCATTTGGGTTTACTTTTCCACTTGCTCTTACGCCTGAACTTTGAGCTTGTACTCCGTCTAATTTTGCATTTATAAGTGCTTCAGCTATGATACTTCTGCACGAATTTCCTGTACATAAAACTAATACTTTTTTCATTTAATATTTTCCTTTCAAATTCTAAATTGCTAATAAAACAACCAGTAAAACTGGTGGTGTTATAATAAGTCCAAACTTACTATACTGCCAGAAAGTTATCTCAACCCCTTTTTTAGCTAGTACATGCAACCAAAGTAGTGTTGCTAAACTTCCAAATGGTGTCATTTTTGGTCCTAAATTTGAACCAACTATGTTCGCATAAATCATTGCTTGATTACCAATATCAGCTAAAGCTATATCCATAATCATAATTGTTGGCATATTGTTCATGATTGAGCTTAAAAATGCTGATATAAAGCCTGTTGCAACTACTGCAACTGTATCACCTCTTAAAGCCAAATCTTGTAAAACCAAAGCTAAATAGTCAGTAAGTCCAGCATTTTTTAAGCCATAAACAACAATATATAACCCTATACTAAACCATACAACTTGCCAAGGAGCCTCTTTTATAATTTTCTTTGGATTAACTACGTTAAAAGATGTTGCAATAAGTAAAAATATAATTCCACCACCTAAAGCAAATACAGAAACTGGTAATTTATAAATATCTCCAACAAAATATCCAGCTAATAAAATTGCTAAAAACAGCCATGAAAAGTAAAATAGTTTTTCATTTTTAATAGCACTTTTTGGCTCTTTTAATAAGCTTATATCTACTTGTTTTGGGATATCTTTTCTTAAAATCAACCAAAGAAAAATAATAGATGCCATAACACTTACTATAAAAGGTATTATCATATTTGCAAAATATTCACCAAATCCTATATTAAAATAGTTTGCTGTTACAATATTTGTAAGGTTTGAAAACACAAATGGTAAAGATGCACTATCACTTATAAAACCACCAGCAAGTAAAAACGCAACTATTGTTTTAATATTTAGTTGTAAAATTCTCATTTTTGCTAACAAAATTGGAGTTAAAATAAGTGCTGCTCCATCATTTGCAAAAAGTGCAGATACAAATGCTCCAAGTAAGATAGAGTAAATAAACATTTTAAGCCCATCTCCATTTGAGAATTTTGCCATTTGTAAAGCACACCACTCAAAAAATCCTATCTCATCTAGTACCATTGATAAGATAATAATTCCTATAAATGCTAGTGTTGCATCCCATACTATGTTTGTAACTATTAAAACATCACTGAAA
>CAYJFN010000064.1:0-4204 GCA_964369325.1 uncultured Arcobacteraceae bacterium | reverse complement strand
ATATCCAATTGTAATCTCCTTTTTAAATTTTGGTAAAAAAACGAACGAGTTCATTTGAAAAGAAGTATAGCAGAAAGATATTAATATATCAAGATATCTTGATATATTAATATCGGAATTTGAGATTTTAATAGTAAATGATGATATAACTATTTTATTATATAAGCATCTAATATTTCCCCATAGTATGCTGTATGGTAATCTTTATTTGCACTATGAAAAGAACTTTCTACATTTTGTGGATAAAATTTACTATTAAACTCTTCAGGCATAGCTTGTGGGTCTTGTGCTTGTTTATATACAACTTTACATTCAAGTGTCAAAGGCACTTCTTTAATAGCAGGTACTGATATTTTTTCTGAATCAACTAAAGTCAAACCTAATTTTGCAATTTTATCCATATCATGACCTGATTTTGTGCCACATACTGCAAAAATATTTTTATCCATTTTTTCAAGTGAAATGCTAACAGTAAATTCACCATTTTTGTCAAGTTGTTGTTTAGTGAAACGATTTTCTCTAACAAATACAATAAAAATGGGCTTTGCCCACTGTATACCAAGAGTCCCCCATGATATAACCATAGAGTTTACATTGTTATCAACTTTTGTTGTTAATAATGCACCCTTTTTAGTAGCTTTTATAATTTCACTAGCATAGTCAAATACATTTATTTTTTCTTTCATTTAGAAATTCTCCTATTTATTTTAGAATGTATGATATAATAATATGCTCCCAAAAGCAAGTACATACTTTTTGGGTAGATACTATCAAAAAAGAGAGTAAAATGGAAAATGCACAGATTGTCAATTCAAAACCTTTTGAATATGCCTTGTCACTTATTGGTGGTAAATGGAAAATGCACATCCTATTTTGGCTATGGAAAATGGAAATTATGCGTTATGGCGAACTCAAAAAAGTTTTAATAGGAATTACTCATAAGATGCTAAGTAACCAACTTAAAGAACTTGAAAAAGATGGTCTTGTTTTTAGAAATGAGTACCAGCAAGTCCCACCAAAGGTTGAATATTCGCTAACACCAAAAGGGCAGACACTTATGCCTATTTTACATAACCTTTGTTTGTGGGGAGAAAATAATATTGAATAAATCAAATAGAAATCTACGCAATTAAAACTTAAATTGAAATATTTTAAATAAGAAAAGTACAGTAACATTGCCAAATCGAATTATTTCTATTGGTCATGATTTTGTTTAAGTCATATTTTGTTAGACTCTCAAAATGTATATAAAAAATAAGAAATTTAAGATTTTTGTAGGATATATGATTCTTGCTTCTATTATTTTGATAGTTGTTACAAAATTTTCTTTATTTGATAATATAGACAAAATAGAAAAAGATAACTACAAAGAACAATCTTTAGAAAACATTAAAATTTTGAATGCTCTTATTGATAATAAAAAAAACTCTACTTTGAATTTAGCTCTCGCTGTTTCAAATTTTACATCAATTAAAGAAGCTATTAAACAAAATAACTATTATAACTTACATTTAGAACTACTAGATTTCATATCAACTTTGGATAATTATAGTAATTACAAAGATGTTAATATACAAATAATAAATAAAAATGGTCTAAGCAAATATAGAAGTTGGACAGAAAAAACTAATGACTCATTAGTAAATATTAGATATGATTTACAAGAAATGCTTAAAAGCCCAAAAATAATGAACACTATTAGCGTAGGACGTTTTACAATATCATTTAAATCTATGGTTCCTATTTTTGAAAATAATAAATTTATTGGTGTTGTTGAAATCATAACAAATTTTAACTCCATTATAAAATATTTAGAAGAAATTGGCATAGAACCTATTATTTTAGTAGATAAAAAGTTCCAAAATCAATTTTATGAAAAAGATAAAAAAACATTTATAGATGGCTATTTTGTCGCAAACAAGCTGCCTGCTTTTGAATATCTTAATTTTATAAAGAATGAAAAAATAGAAACATTTTTAAACCTACCATCAACTTATGTTTTGAAAAATCCATATATAGCCTCAGTGCACGAAGAATACGATAACAATGGGGATATAATAGCAACATTTTTACTATTTCAAAAAATTGATGACATAAAATTTTCATCAATAGAACCACTTAAAAGGCTATCTACTTTAATAGTTTTAGCAATTGTTTTTACAACTATTTGTCTTATATTATTTTGGAATTTTTATATAAAACGTACTCAAAAGGAAAAAACAAATAGAGTTTTAAGACTTTACAATGCTAAGTTAAAAAGTAGAGTAAAATTAGAAATTGAAGAGAACCGCAAAAAAGATATGATTTTAGCAAATCAAACAAAACACGCAGCCATTGGAGAAATGCTTGGAAATATTGCTCATCAATGGAAACAACCACTTAGTGCAATTTCAACAGCAACAAGTGGATTACAAGTAAAATATAATTATAACTTACTTACAAAAAATGAATTTTTAGAACTTACAAATGGTGTTTTGCATAATACAAAATATCTTTCAGATACAATCAATGATTTTAGAGATTTTTTTAGAAAAGATAAAACAAAAGTTGAATTTAATCCATCAACTTTGGTAATTGACAGTTACAATATTCTTAAGTCTTTATATCTTAGTAACAATATTCAAATCAAATTTGAACTAGATGAAGCTCTTATTTACGTTGGCTATAAAAACGAACTTTCTCAAGTTTTATTAAATCTTTTCAGCAATGCAAAAGATGCACTGATTTTACAAGAAAACCTAGAGAAAAAAGTAGTTTATGTAAAGCTTTATTCAAGCAATGACTTTATCATTTTTGAGTTTCATGATAATGCAGGTGGTGTTCCTGAAGCTATCAATGAAAAAATTTTTGAACCATATTTCACAACAAAACACCAAGCACAAGGAACAGGAATTGGTTTATATATGTCTAAAGAGATTATAATTAAACATTTTGATGGTCAAATTTACAATGAAAATGAAGAATATATTTTCGAAAACAATAAATATTTTGGTGCAAATTTTATTGTTAAGTTACCAATTTATCATTTTAACTAATCTAATATTTTGCAAAACAATCATATAATCAAGGATTACTAAACAAGGATTTTATTTGATAGACTCTAAAAAACTAATTGAATTATCATCATATTTTTCACTGATTCACCAAACAAAAGGAAGAATTAGAGTAAGAGTAAGTCCAAAAATAAAAGAGCTTGATACAAATGATGTTTCACTAAAAGATATTGAATCTTTAAGTCAAAAAATCAATGGAATAAAAAATATCAAAATAAATAAAATAGTTGGTTCTATTACAATTGAATATGATTCAGCAGTTTTCCCTGATCACCTTTGGATTGATTTAATAGAACAAAGAAATTTAGATGAGCTTGTTTTAATACTAAATAAACTCTATAAGGAGATAGCATAAATGCAAAAAAATTCAAATAACTCTTTTTTGCTTACATCTTGCATTGATATAAACTCAACTTTTCCTGCTGTTTGCCAAGCATTACAAATAGTTGTTTATAATCAAATGCAAACATATGAAGTAAATATGAATATCATAGAAAAATTTGGAGAAATTGAACCTTTTACTACGATTGTCAAAGTTCAAAAACAACAATATAGTATGATATTACCACTTCTTGAAAAGTATCAAATTCAATTGCCAAATGAAAACGAACAACAAGAAGTAAACATACCAAATAGTCTACTAGAAGTTTGCGAACTAGGAGTTGCAACTGAGCTTAAGAATATTCAACTATATGATTATTTACTACAGTTTTGTCAAGATTGCCCAGATATCCAAGAAGCTTTTTATAGACTTCAAGCAACATCATATAACGATAGCTTGCCAATGTTTAGAAAATGTACTCAAGCAATATATTCACAAGCAATTCAACAAGACGCAAATGCTCAATTGGAAATTCAAAAAAATTCATTGACTCAAAATTTAGGTATTCCTTCAATGGACGAAAACATCGAACAGCTTGAAGAATTTCAGCAGATGGCGTCTCAACTGTCATCTGGAAAAATAAACCAAGATGAATTACTAAAACTACTAGGAAATAAAAATATTTCATTTATAGGCGGTGCTTTATTAGGTGCTATATCAGCAACTGTTATTTCACAACTACTTTCAAATAAAAATCAAGATGAAGGAGAAAATTAAATGTTACCATTTATCGCAGGAATCGCTACAGGAGCTATTGCAGTAATAGCTT
>CAYJFN010000063.1:0-8524 GCA_964369325.1 uncultured Arcobacteraceae bacterium | reverse complement strand
GCTTTAGAAGAGGGTGACACTCCAAAGCGTTTTAAATCTTTTATTTTACTTTTATACTCTTCTATTTCATTTTGAAGTGATTCAATTTTACTATTTAATTGTAATATCAAATCAACTCCTGCAAGATTTATACCCATATCTCTTGTTAAAGTTAATACAGTTTTTATGTTATCAATATCTTTTTGTGAGTAAAGTCTTATTTTTCCATTAGTTCTCGAGGGCTTTATTAGTCCCTCTCTTTCATATTGTCTTAGTGTTTGAGGATGAATGTTTAAAATCTCTGCAACTGCAGAAATAAGAAATACTGGTTCGTTGTATGCTGTTTTCATACTAGCTTCTTGGTAATTTCTCTTCTAATAATTTTACAAAATCAACATCGAGTTCTTCAATTTTTGGTAAAACTATATTTGCTTTTAGATAAATATCACCTCTAATTCCTGTTTTTCTATTCAATACTCCTAGTTCTTTTACTCTAAAACGCTGGTTTTGTTTAGTATTTTGAGGCACTTTTAATGTAAGTGTTTTGTGAATAGTTTGTATTTCTACTTTGTCACCAAATAGGGCAGTTCTTAATGGAATATCAAAATATTTAGTTAGAGTATCTTCATCTCTTTCATAATCATTTGAAGGAGCAATATTAACTTTAATTATCAAATCACCTTGCCTTCCATTGTGTTTTTTACCTTTGCCTTTTGCTCTTATTTTTTGCCCATTATTAATACCTTCTGGAATTTTTACATCAAAACTATCATTATTTAAATTTACTTTATATTTTCCACCTAAAATAGCTGTGTCAAAAGGGATTGTAATTTGTGCGTTTAAATCTAAATTTGGCTCATCAAATCCAAAATTATGAAATCCACCACCAAAAGAGGAGCTTCCAAAGCCACTTCCACCAAACATTTGTCTTAAAATATCATCTAAATCAACATTATTACCTTGACCTCTTGCAAAATCATGAAAATTTTGTCCTCCAAACATAGAATCACCATATTGATCATATTGTCTTTTTTTATCTTGGTCGCTTAAAACTTCATATGCTGCATTAATCTCTTTAAATTTTTCTTCTGCATCAGGGTCTTTATTTACATCAGGATGATACTTTCTTGCTAGCTTTCTGTATGCTTTTTTTATCTCTTCTGCTGTTGCATTTTCTGAAATTTCTAGTGTATCATATAAACTTTTTGCCATAAACTTTCCTATAAATTTTATAAATTAAAGCCGATATTTTATCACAAAAGTTGAGTCGGTGTCAATCAAGTTTAGAAGAAAAGTTTCTTTGTTTTTAAAAGTGTAAATTAATTTAGATAATAAAATAGTATACAAAAAAGCAATTGTTATATTTTTATAGAGGTATAATTATACAATTCTTAAATAAAGTTTAATTTTTAATAAATGTCAATTTAATTATTCTATAAATTTTTTATTTTTTATTTTTAATTAATTGTTTATGTTAAAAAGGTAAAATTCTAAGAATTTAATTATAAGGATAAAAATTGACTAAAAATATTAAAGTTTTTTTAGTAAGCATTTTAGGTTTATTTTTGAGCATAAATTTGTTTGCAAATAATATATCTAAAGATATGTTACCAAATAGTTTTGAGCTTGTTGGAAAAGACAAAGAGGTTGCAAAAGATGAGTTGTTTAAACCAAATACAAAAAATTTAATTGTTGTTGGAAATCACGATTCTTTAGCTGTTGTAAAAGAATTAGGTAATTATTTTGAATTAAAAACACCATTTGTGATGGTTGCAAATATTGCAAGTGCTCCTTGGTTTGTAAAAAAAATGTTTATCCCTGGTAAATTAGAAGAATTAGTTGTAGGAAGCAGTATTCCTATGATTTATGATTTTGATGGTGATACTGTAAAAGCTTTAAAAGTTACAGATAATTCAAAAACAGTATTGATAGCTTATATTCTTGATGAAAATAACAATATATCAAAAGTTTACGAAGGTCATGTAAAAGAGGGTGCTTTAGATGGTTCTATGACAGAAGAAGAGAAAAAAGCTGCACTTCAACCTTTGTTTGATATTGTAAATCAATAATCCAAAAGAAAAAGAGTAAAATCTTTTTCTTTTTTACTTCTACTTTTAATATAACATATAAATTCATTCTAAACTTTAACTTAGATTCATATTTTTAACCCTCTTGTGAACAAGTTCATGCTATATTTTACTTGTATTCTTTATTTCAACTTTACAAAAGTTGCAAATTTCCTACTTTTTTATCGCAAAAAGTAGGCAAAAGCTTGGAACTACGAAGGATTTATTTACGCTATAAAACCCAAAAAAATATTGAAATTACAAAACTCGCCTACGGCTCAAACATTGGAATTTCTTAACACATTTTTTTGCATTTTATTTAGCTAAAATCCATACGCTCCGAAAATGACGAAAACTTGTTTGTCTTGCTATCGCAAGATATGTCGCTAAACTATCATTTACGTTATTGAGCTTTTAAGTATTCAGAACTATACCCCACGAAATGGGACAGATATGCAGTCGTCAAAATCGGAGCGTATGAAAAATAGTGTTAAGCAAGTTTGAAAAAATTCGTTAAGAAAATTGGACTGTTTAAGATTTGCGTAGCAAATTGAGTTTTCAATTTTTAGAATTTTTGAAAATTTGTAGCGTAATTTTTCTTCGTAGCTCCAAGTTTTTGTTTACTTTTATAAAAAAGTATGGAGTTTGTTTCTTTTAAAAGAAAGAAGTCAAAGATTTAAGTAAAAATAATGCGTGAACTTGTTCACAAGATAAAACATATTTTGTTGTTTGACATTGCGAAATTTTCCAAATATCAAGTTTTAAGATTTTCACTGAAAATGCCACTTATTTTTATTTTAAATTTATAAGTCTTAAAGCTTTTAAATTATGCTTTTTTATTATAATTCTTGTAAAATTTTGGGACAGCTTTAAAGGAGTTTAAATGAAATGGATATTTAATGGAAAAGAATATATAGAGAATGGTAAAAAAGGCAATGGTAAAAAACATACATAAGAGTTTAACTAAAATTAATTTATTTTTTTAAGGTTTAAAATTCAAAAGTATCTTCTAAATCTCAAACTTACCTGCCCATTTTAGCAGTTCGTTTGATAACTCAAAATGAGTTTACCCTTCAATAATTAGATTATCAAACATTTTATACTAAAATTCCAAAAATCATAAAAAGTAGATGCTTATGACAAACTCTATAAAAACTCAAATTCATACAATCTTTGAAAATCCAACACGCCATAAATATGGAATGTTTTTTCAGTATATTATATTTATAAATATTTTTATAAGCATTGTTATAATGTTTGTAGAGACTGAAAAAAATTTAAGCGAATATTTTCATATTTTTAAAACTATCAACTCTATTTGCATAGTAATATTTACAATAGAGTATATTTTAAGAGTTTTTTCTTGTCAAAAAAATAGACTTAAATATATAAAAAGTCCTATGATGATGATAGATTTACTTGCCATTTTGCCATTTTATCTATCATTTTTTAGTATTGATTTATCTTTTTTAAGGATTTTAAGAGTTTTACGAATATTCAAGCTTTTTAGACTTGTAAAATTTGCTCAATTTGACAATATCATATTAGATATTCTAAAAGAGAAAAAAGAGGAGTTTTTGTATGTTGTAATAAGTTTATTTATACTTCTATTTACAATTACTCCTATTGTTTACTACTTTGAAACAAAAGCACAGCCAGAAGTTTTTTCTAGTATGGCAACAACACTATGGTGGGCAGTTACAACTTTTACAACAGTTGGATATGGAGATATGTATCCAATAACAACAGCAGGAAGAATGCTTACATCGGTAGTTAGTTTTTTAGGGATTGCTTTTTATGCAATTCCAGGAAGTATCTTTACAAGTAGTTTACTAGAAAAGATTAATGAGAAAAAGAGTAAGAAAGAGCAGGGCAAAGATGAACTTTAAGAGTTCATCTTTCCTATTGCACAACTAACAAAACTTTTTGCAGTAGTTACAACTTGCTCAAAGCCACTTAACTCATCTGTCGTTAGAGGATATCCTATTTTTCTAAGCTTTAATTTAAGTTCTTCAAGCTTTTCATCTTCTATTTCAAGTGTGATTTGTCTAGGCATTACTTCTAAATTTACTTCTACTTCACCAAACTCTTCTTTTAGAGACTTTTTTAAAGTTCCTGCACAACCACCACACTTTACATTTAATACTTCAAATGTCTGTTTCATTTGTTTTTCCTTTTATAAATTTAAAAAATCGTTTTCGTTTAGAGTATCAATTAGTTGTTGAACAGATGAAACTGATTTTGCAAAAAGTTCTTTTTGTTTTTCATCTAAATGTAGTTCAATAACCTTTTCAACCCCACCACTTCCTAGCATTACAGGAACACCACTTACAATATTGTTATATCCATATTCCCCTTCAAGCATAACAGCACAAGGGTAAATCTCTTTTTTGTCATTTAAAATTGCTTCAATCATTATTGAAGTTGCGTAAGCTGGTGCATAGTATGCTGAACCTGTTTCAAGTAGTTTAACTATTTGAGCTCCACCATTTTTTGTTTTTTCTATTATATCTTCAATATCTTCGTGGCTTAAAACTTCTGTTAAAGCAAGTCCTGCTACAGTTGAATAGTTTGCAAGAGGAACCATGTCATCACCATGTCCACCCATAACAGAAGATTCAATTTGCCCAGCTCCATAGCCAAGCTTTTCTAAAATAAAATGGCTCATTCTAGCACTGTCTAAAATACCTGCCATTCCCACTATTTGATTTCTAGGAAATTGTGAGATTTTAAGTGCTGCATATACCATTGCATCAAGTGGATTTGAAACTACTACAACTATAGCATTTGGTGCATGAGTTTTTATATCTTCAATTACATTTTTAAGTATTTTTGCATTTGCAAGTAGTAAATCATTTCTACTCATTCCTGGAAGTCTTGCAAGACCTGCAGTTATTACTATTAAGTTACAACCATTTAAATCAGAAGCATATTGTGCATAAGTTACTCTTGTATGAGACTTTGCACCATTTGCAGCTTGAGAAATATCCAAAGCCATAGCTTGAACAAGATTTTCTTTTATATCTCTTAAAACAATATGTGAACAAATATTTTTAGATGCAAGTGTAAATGCAAGAGTAGAGCCAACATTTCCAGCTCCTATAATAGCTATCTTTTTATTTACCAAATTGTATTCCTTGAAATTAGTTGCGTAATTATATCATTAATTTTTGTTTATATATAAAAAAAGGTAAGACAAAAGTCTTACCTTTTTTAAATAGTTTTAACAGCTAGTTTATAATAGCATTAAATGTAGGTGAAGGTCTCATTGCTCTTGAAGCTTTTTCATTATCTGGTAAGTAATAACCACCTATATCAGATGCATTCCCATGATTTTGTATAAGTTCTGATACTATTTTTTCTTCATTTTCAGCAATTCTTTTTGCAACTGTTTCAAACTCTTGCGCTAGTTCACTATCTTGTGTTTGACTTGCTAATTCATTTGCCCAATACATAGCTAAGTAAAAATGACTTCCTCTATTGTCTATGCCACCTAGCTTTCTAGTAGGAGATTTGTCATTGATTAAAAATGTTCCTGTTGCTTTGTCTAACGTGTCAGCCAAAACTTGTGCTTTTTTATTGTTTTGAGTATTTGCTAAATGCTCAAAAGAAGCTGCAAGTGCCATAAATTCACCTAAAGAGTCCCATCTTAAATAGTCTTCTTCAACGAATTGTTGTACATGTTTAGGAGCACTTCCTCCAGCACCAGTTTCAAACAGTCCTCCACCTTGCATAAGAGGAACTATTGATAACATTTTAGCACTTGTTCCTAGTTCTAAAATAGGAAATAAATCAGTATTGTAATCTCTTAGAACATTTCCTGTAACTGAAATTGTATCAAGTCCAGCTCTCATTCTTTTTAAAGACTCTTTTGTAGCATTAAGTGGAGACATAATAGAAATATCAAGCCCAGTTGTATCATGATTTGGTAAATATTTATTTACTTTTTCAATCATTTGAACATCGTGAGCTCTATTTTCATCTAACCAAAATATTGCAGGAGTATTTGATAGTCTTGCTCTTGAAACAGCTAATTTAATCCAGTCTTGAATAGGAGCATCTTTTGTTTGACACATTCTAAAAATATCACCATTTTGGGCATCAAAACTAAACACAGTCTCACCATTTTTGTCTATAACTTTGATTTGACCATCTTCTTTTGCTTGAAATGTTTTATCATGAGAACCATACTCTTCTGCTTTTTGAGCCATTAAACCAACATTTGGAACAGTTCCTATTGTTGTAACATCTAATGCACCATTTTCTTTGAACTCATCAACTACTGCTTTAAATGATTGTGCATAAGATCTATCTGGGATTAGTGCAATTGTATCTTCTTCTTTATCTTCACTATTCCACATTTTTCCGCCACCTCTAAGCATAGCAGGCATTGAAGCATCAATAATAACATCAGATGGAACATGTAAGTTTGTAATTCCTTTTGCAGAGTTTACCATTGCAAGTCTTGGTCTTGAAGCATAAACTTCAGCTATATCTGCTTCAATTTGTGCTTTTGTAGTTGCATCAAGTTGTTCTAATTTTGAGTACAAATCACCTAAACCATTGTTGAAATTTACTCCTAAAGAGTCAAAAAGTTCACCATGTTTTGCAATTAAATCTTTAAAAAATACTTTTACTGCAAATCCAAACATAATAGGGTCTGATACTTTCATCATAGTTGCTTTTAAATGCAGTGAAAGTAAAACATCTTTCTCTTTAGCATACGTAATTGCTTCTTCATAAAACTCTTGTAAAGCTTTTGCACTCATTAAAGATGCATCAATTACTTCTCCTTCAAGAACTTTAGTTGATTGTTTTAAAACCGTTTCAACTCCATTTTGATCAAAAAATGAGATTTTTAAATCATCAGCATTTTCAAAAGTTTTTGATACTTCAGAACCATAAAAATCATTGTTTTGCATATGTAAAACATCTGTTTTTGAATCTTTTGCCCAAGCTCCCATTCTATGAGGATTGTTTTTTGCATAGTTTTTAACTGCGCCTGGAGCTCTTCTATCTGAATTACCTTCTCTTAAAACTGGATTTACTGCACTTCCAAGAATTTTTGAGTATCTTGCAATAGTCTCTTCACTTGTATCATAATCAGGAATATCGTATCCTTTTGACTGAAGTTCAGTAATGCAAGCTTTTAGTTGAGGAATAGATGCCGAAATATTTGGCAGTTTTATAATATTTGTATCTGATTTTTGAGTCATTTCTCCAAGTTCTGCTAAATCATCAGAAATTTTTTGTTCATCTTTTAAATTCTCTGGAAAGTTTGCTAAAATTCTTCCAGCAAGTGAAATATCTTTTGTAACCATTTCTATGCCAGAGCTTTTTGTAAATGCTTTTATAATTGGTAAAAACGAATAAGTAGCTAAGGCTGGTGCTTCGTCAACTTTTGTGTAGATAATTTTTGACATAATATTTTCCTCTTTTGATTATATTTTTAAAATCGTGACTTTAAATGTGTCAAAATTTTAGCATTTTATAAGCAGTAGAGCACAGTATTGTGAATTTTAAAAACAATGAATAAAAGTTTTGTTTCATTTTTTCACAAATACTAATTTACATTTTTCCACAAGTCTTTTATAACAGCTGGTTTGTCTTCTTTTTTAATATTATCAAAAATTGAAACTTCTTTACCTTTATTTAACTTCGTATTTGTCGATATTTTTGGTTTACTAGCTACTTTTTGAGTAGTTTGTTTCGGCGTAGTTTTAACAGGTTCTTTTTTAGTAGAAGTTACTACTTTTTTTGGATTAGTTTTTATGTTATTTACATGTGTTTTATAACTACTTGTAAAGCTATGTTTGTTGGTTTGATTGTTTTTTACAAAATATAAGTAGTCTGTTTTTGCTGGAAATATTGCAGCTTTTATTGCATCTAAGGAGACTGCACTTACAGGATGTGAAGGGATACCTTTGTGCAAATAAGTATTATAATAAGATTTGTCTTCTCTTATTCTTTTTGCTGTTACTTTTTGATGAGAAAACTCTCCATAATTTAAAGTTCCATCCATTTGTAAAGGCATTCCTTTGTTTAATCTATTGTAAATAACACTTGAAACTATTGGCATTTCATCTTTTGAGGCAGCTTCTTTTTGAATAATAGAAGCAATAGATAAATAGTAGTACCAATTTTTTTGATTGTATTCACCAAAGATTTTTTTACTTAGTTTTTCATATTGGTTATTTGAGTAGCTTATTAAATAGTAAATAAGGTTTTCCTCGCTCATTCCAATTGGAAGGCTATAGCTTTCTGCAAGTATGTTTCCATCCGCTTTAAAGGCAAACTTTTCATACTCTTTAAAAAGTTTTTTTTCAGATAAATTCATTTTCTTAGCAACATCTTTTAAGAAAAAATAGTAAGTTTCACCTGGTATTAAAGTGATTGTTCTAAGTGCAGCTTTAGATGTAACTAATTTATATAAAAAATCTGCTTTTGTCATTTTTTGTGCTTTTAGATCTATCCAACCT
>CAYJFN010000062.1:0-8784 GCA_964369325.1 uncultured Arcobacteraceae bacterium | reverse complement strand
ACATTATCTTTAATTTTTATCATGATTTTTGTTTGGTTAAACAGGCATCTTTTCAAGGAAAATAGTTGATTTTAGGAATTTGTCCATATTGTAAAGATGGTAAAATAGAAGTTCGTAAAAAATTAGTTAATGGTAAAAAAATAGAGCTTTATGCTTGTAGTAATGCTAATTGGATTAGTGAAGATGGAGAGTTATTTGAATTATCGCCAAAAGCAACTTGTAGTTTTAAGATTTGGCAGAATAGTTTGCGAAAATATGGAAAGTATTTAAAACAAAAAGAGATAAAAGCTTTATTAAATTTTGAAGATGTCATAGTAACACTACATACAAAAAAATATAAAAACAAGCTATCTTATCAAAAATACATAACTTTAAATCAAGAGTATGGTGTAAGTGTTGTTTGGGATATTGAAATAGATGATAATTAAAATATCATCTATTTAATTTTATTTACAAAATTTAGATATTCTTACTGAATAACTAATAATTTCATCCATATAAGCTTCATATGAATTCATCATTCTAAATGGTTCTTTTTGTTTTGCTGTAATCGCATATGCTTCAATAGCATACCCTAATAAAGTTGCTGCAAAAATCTCTTTTTCAACAGTTGCAATATTTTTTAAAATTTGTTTTCTCTCTTCAGTTTTTCCAGTGATTTCGATTAACATATTTATTCTAGAAGAGATATGCAGCATCAAAGCTCTTATTTTTTCAGGCGCTTCTCTACTTGTTTCGCAATCAGTGATGTATCCTTTAATTAATTGCATATTTTTACCATCTAAAGAGAGCATTAATGTAATTCTTTGATTGAAGTTATATACTAACGCTTCCCAATCTAATTCTTTGTTTTCTAATGGTTGCATAAAAACCTCCTTATAAATAACTATATAAAAAGTCTATCATTTAAAATATTTTAACTATATTAAATGCTACAATAACAAAATTAAATTTTATAGGAGTATTGATGAAAGAGAAAAAATATTTAAATTTTTTTATATTAGGAATTTTTATTTTTCTAGGCTTATCAACTTTAGGGTATTTTCTTTCAAGCTCAATTTTAGAGTATAAAAAACTAGATAGAAGTGTTACTGTAAAAGGATTGTCTCAAAAAGAAGTTGAAGCAAATATTGTAATATGGCCAGTTAAGTTTTCGGTTGCTGATAATAATTTAGAAAATATTTATAAAGCAATAGATACAAATACACAAAAAATTCAGCATTTTTTAGAAAAAAATGGTATAAAAGAAGATGAAGTTACAATAAGCACTCCATTTATTTTTGATAAATCAGCTCAACAATATTCAGACAATAAAGGGGCATCCTTTCGTTATACTGCAAATCAAATCATAACAATATATTCTACAAATATTCCTCTTGTTCAAAAAGTTCAATCTTCTCTTTCTCAATTAGGAAAAGAAGGAATAGTATTTTCAGGAAATGATTATGATTCAAGAATAGAGTATATTTATACAAAACTAAATGAACTAAAACCACAAATGATAGAAGAAGCAACAAAAGAGGCAAGAAGTGTTGCGCAAAAATTTGCGCAAGACTCACAAAGTAAATTAGGAAAAATCAAAAAAGCATCACAAGGACAGTTTACTATTTCTCAAAGAGATAAAAACAATCCTCACATAAAATCAATTAGAGTTGTTTCAACTATTGAATACTATTTATCAGATTAAGGAATATATATGCAAAAATTAATTTCATGGAATGTAAATGGCTTACGAGCTATTTTGCAAAAAAACTTTTTAGAATTTTTTGAAGCATCAAATGCAGATGCATTTTGTTTGCAAGAGATAAAACTGCAAGAAGGTCAAGTAGATTTAGCTTTTGAAGGTTATCACAGTTATTGGAACTATGCTATAAAAAAAGGTTACTCAGGAACAGCAATATTTACAAAAGTCGAGCCACTATGTGTGACATATGGCATAGGGATAGAAGAGCATGATAATGAAGGCAGAGTAATAACTTTAGAGTTTGAAAAATATTATTTAGTAAATGTTTACACTCCAAACTCTCAAACAGAGCTTGCAAGATTAGATTATAGAATGACTTGGGAAGATGACTTTAGAGAATATTTAAAGGTTTTAGACGAAAAAAAACCAGTTGTTTTATGTGGTGATTTAAATGTAGCTCATACTGAGATTGATTTGAAAAATCCAAAAACAAATACAAAAAATGCAGGTTTTACTATTCAAGAGCGAGAAAAATTCTCAGAACTACTTGAATCAGGCTTTACTGATAGTTTTAGGCACTTATATCCAGATGTAATAGAAAGATATTCATGGTGGTCATATAGATTTAATGCTAGAAAAAATAACACTGGCTGGAGAATTGATTACTTTATAGTTTCAAATAAAATAAAAGATAAAATTTCACAAGCAACTATATATGATGAGGTTTTAGGTTCAGATCACTGCCCTGTTGGGGTTGAATTAAATTTTTAAATAGTACATAAATTTGAAAATAAGTTCATAAAAAGAATATCTTCTTTTAAGAACTTGTTTATTTGCAATCTTATAAAAAATTCTCTAATATTAGCACTAATATATAGAAGTTGCTAAAATATACTTGACAAACCTAGACTCAATAAGCTATAATTCTTTAGCAGTTTAATACTTTAAGTGCTAAAAATATCAAAAGTGGTTGAAATGGTCGATAAAAAAGAGTTTTTATTAGAGTCAATTATCAAAGCATACATTGCTCATCTTGAGCCAATTGGTTCAAGCCAATTAAAATCTATGTATGATATTACTTATTCACCTGCAACTATTAGAGGATATTTTAAAAAACTTGGTGATGAAGGTTTTTTAGCACAAGAGCATGTAAGTAGCGGAAGAACACCAACAACTGAAGCCTTAAAGCAGTATTGGAAAAGTAGACTTTCATATAAACTTAATTTTGTTGACATAAAAAGAGTTGAAAACTTAGCGCAAAGAATTGGATTAACAGTTTTTGTAAAAAAAGAGACTAATGACATTTTAACAAATATTATTAGAGTTGAAGATAAATATATGATTTTAGAGTTTTCGACTTTTCCAATTATTGTTAAATATTCTGATGCTCTATATCGGTTCTTAACTGAAATGATTGGCTTTGAAATTTTGCATATATTAAATATTTCAAAACAAGTAGGAGCGTATGAGTTATATGAAAAAGTAAATAATTTCTTGCAAGGCAGAGATTTTCATATATACAATATAAAAGAGTTTTTAAAGTTGAGTCTAAAGTATAATTTTGATGATACTTCAATCAATCTTTTTTTAAGTGGCAAAATATTAGAAAAGTGTGATGAAGGATTGTACTTTGAAGAGCTTTTCCCTACAGAATATATTGGTATTTGCCACAACTGTGTTATTCAAGGAAGTGAGTCAAAACTATTTGTAGTAGGAGAATTAAGTAAAGACTACGAGTATTTTTATAATCAAATTAACATATCATAAACTTTAGGAGAAAAAATTGAACGAACATAAAGAAGAACAAATAGAGCAAGAAAACTTAGAAGAAGCTTCTAGTGAAACTCAAGAACAAGAGATTCAAGAAGAAGTAGCAAAAGAGCCTACAAGCGAAGAGATAATAGAACAGCTCCAAGCGCAATTAAAGCAAAGTGAAGATAAATATTTAAGAGTTCATGCAGACTTTGAAAATATTAAAAAAAGACTTGAAAAAGAGAAATATCAAGCAATTGATTATGCAAGTGAGAAGTTTGCAAGAGATTTATTAACTCCAATTGATACGCTTGAAATGGCATTAGTTTCAGCAAAAGCAGATTTAGAACCACTAGAGCTTTTAGCAAAGTTAAAAGAAGGAATTGAGCTTACAATTAAAAACTTTAATACAGCATTTGAAAAACATGATATTGGAGCAATTGCAACACAAGGTGAAATGTTCGATCCAAATTTCCATGATGCAGTTATGCAAGTTAATAGTGATGAGCATGAAGACGGACAAATAGTTCAAGAGCTTCAAAAAGGTTATAAGTATAAAGAGAGATTACTAAGACCTGCTATGGTTTCTATTTGTAAAAAATAGTGATTGACCGTAATGTCATTAAACTATAGTAAGAATTTAAAATTTAATAAAATGATAATAAGGAAAATAAAATGAGTAAAGTTATAGGAATAGATTTAGGTACAACTAACTCTTGTATGGCAGTGTATGAAGGCGGGGAAGCAAAAATTATCCCAAATAAAGAGGGAAAAAATACGACTCCTTCTATTGTAGCATTTACAGATAAAGGCGAAGTTTTAGTAGGAGATAGTGCAAAAAGACAAGCTATTACAAATCCTGAAAAAACTATTTATTCTATTAAAAGAATTATGGGTTTAATGATGGATGAAAAAAATGCACAAGAAGCACAAACTAAAGTTGGATATAAAATCGTAAACAGAAATGGTGCAGCTGCAGTTGAAATCGCTGATAAAGTTTATACTCCTCAAGAAATAAGTGCAAAAATTTTAGGAAAATTAAAAGCAGATGCTGAAGAATATTTAGGTGCTCCTGTTACAGATGCAGTTATTACAGTACCAGCATATTTTAATGATGCTCAAAGAAAAGCGACACAAGAAGCAGGAACTATTGCAGGACTTAACGTATTAAGAATTATCAATGAACCAACAGCAGCATCTTTAGCTTACGGACTAGATAAAAAAGGCGAAGAAAAAGTTTTAGTTTATGATTTAGGTGGAGGAACATTTGATGTTACTGTACTTGAAATTGGTGATGGTACATTTGAAGTATTAAGTACAGATGGAAATGCTTTTTTAGGTGGAGATGATTTTGACAATGCAATTATTGATTGGCTTGCAAGTGAATTCAAAGATGAAAATGGATTTGATGTTAAAAATGACAAAATGGCACTTCAAAGATTAAAAGATGCTGCAGAAAATGCTAAAAAAGAGTTAAGTTCAGTTGAATCAACAGAGATTAACTTACCATTTATTTCTATGGGAAGTGCAGGTCCTGTTCACTTAGTAAAATCTCTAACAAGAGCAAAATTTGAGTCTATGACTGAACATTTAGTAGAAGAGACTTTAGCACACATTAAAACTGCACTTAAAGATGCTGATTTAAGCACAAGTGATATTCAAGAAATTATTATGGTTGGGGGATCAACTAGATTACCAAAAGCAAATTCAGTTGTAAGAGAATTTTTTGGAAAAGACTTAAATAAAGGGGTAAACCCAGATGAAGTTGTTGCTGCTGGTGCTGCAGTTCAAGCTGGGGTTTTAAAAGGTGATGTTAAAGATGTACTTTTACTAGATGTTACTCCTTTAAGTTTAGGAATTGAAACATTAGGTGGAGTTTTAACAAAACTTATTGATAAGGGTACAACAATTCCTGTTAAAAAATCTCAAACATTCTCAACTGCTGAAGATAATCAACCTGCTGTTTCTATTCATGTTGCACAAGGTGAGAGAGAATTTGCAAGAGATAACAAATCTTTAGGTATGTTTGAATTATCAGATATTCCAGCAGCTCCAAGAGGAGTACCTCAAATTGAAGTAACATTTGATATTGATGCAAATGGTGTTTTAAATGTAAGTGCAAAAGATAAAGGAACTGGAAAAGAGAATAAAATTACAATCTCTGGAAGTTCTGGATTAAGTGATGATGAAATTGAAAAAATGATTCAAGAAGCTGAAGCAAATAAAGAAGCTGATAGCAAGAAAAAAGAGGTCATTGAAATAAGAAATCAAGCAGATGCATTATTACACTCAACTAAAAAAACATTAGAAGAGAATGAAAATGTAATTAGTGAAGATGAGAAAAAAGCAATTATAGATGCAGCTGCAGAGCTTGAAGAAATTTTAAAAGATGACAATGCTACAAAAGAACAAATCGAAGAAAAAGTGAAGAAATTAACTGAAGCAAGTCATAAATTAGCAGAAGCTATGTATAAAAAAGAGGGTGGAGCACAAGACCAAGCTCAACCAAATCAAAAAAAGAAAGATGACGATGATGTTATCGATGCGGAAGTAGAGTAAGACTCTGCTTCATGCAAACGCTTATATTTTTATTTATAATTTTTCTTATGGTGCTATGTGCTGTGCCACTATACTTAAACCAAAAAAACAATCGATTAAAAAAACTAGAAGAGGGTACTTGTCCATCTTGTGGTGCAATTGTAACTCAATTTTATGACGAAACAAATAAGGTTACATTTAAAAATGTTCCTATAAAAAGAGAGCTTTTGAAAAATCATGGCTGTAGTGGTGGACAAGAGATAAAATACACTTGCATAAAGTGTGGTTTAGTAGAAGTTCATACTTACTAATCTTTTTATATTAAAAATTTGTACATTATTTATAGATTGTAATTGTATATTAATTATTTGATGATAAAATACTCTAAATTACTTTAGGGAATTTATTATGAAATATATTTTATACACTTTAATACTACTTTTAATAACAGGTTGTTCGGTTAAATATGATGAAATTACAGAAGTAGATCCTGATGATTATGAGAAGTTCGAAAAATTTTCAAAAGGAAATTTTTATCAAATGAATTGGGATGATTTAGATGGATTTGAAGATGATGATTTGCAAAAAGCATTTGAAGTTTTTATCATAGGTTGCCAAAAATCAAGCCAATATAAACTTTTAAAAAATAGTTGTAATACTGCTAAGAACTATCAAGATGCTCAAGAGTTTTTTGAAGATAATTTTATACCATATAAACTATATGATTATAAGAATAAAGATGTTGGAATAATTACTGGCTATTATGAGCCACTATTAAAAGGCAGTAGAACAAAATCAAAAGAGTACGCTTATCCTATTTTTACAAAACCAAAAGATTTAATTCGTGTTGATTTAAGCTCAGTTTATCCAGAATTAAAAAAATACAATCTTCGAGGTAAACTTGTAGGAGATAGAATTGTTCCATATGATAGTAGAAAAGATATAAAAGAAGATGGCAACAAAGATGTTATTGCTTATGTTAATAGCAAAGAGGATTTATATTTTTTACATATACAAGGTTCAGGTAGGGTTGAACTAGATACTGGAGAAACAATTAACGTTGGGTACGCAGATCAAAATGGAAGAACTTATAAGTCTATAGGGCAATTAATGATCTCTCAAGGATTATTGGAAGGTTATGGTGGTTCAATGCAAGGAATGAAAGCATGGTTTAGTGATAATCCAAATAGAGTAGATGAAATTTTTAATTATAATCAAAGCTATATATTTTTCCATGAATCAAATAAAAATGCTGTAGGAAGTTTAGGTGTGCCACTTGTTGCAAAAAGAAGTTTAGCAGTTGATAGAAGTTATATCCCATTAGGGTTGCCTGTGTTTATATCTACTGTTAATCCTATAACACAAGATGAAATAAATCAAGTAATGATAGCAGCAGATACAGGTGGAGCAATAAAAGGAGAAATAAGAGCAGACTTCTTTTGGGGATTTGGAAATGAAGCAGGTGAATTAGCAGGTAGAATGAAATCCCCTGGAAAACTTATTGTTTTTTTACCAAAAGAGGTAACTAAATAAGCCAAAATTTGATAATATCTCATAAAAGTTTTAGGAGACAATTATGAGTATTACAAATAATATATCAAGAGTGTTTGGAAAATTTGCTAAACAAGAATTCCCACCATTTTTTCAAAATTTCATTAATAAAGCTTATGTAAAGCTATTAAAGTTAGATATGAATGAGTTTGAAGATCCCACTTATTATAGCTCTTTAAATGCACTTTTCACAAGAGAACTAAAAGTACCAAGACAAATTGATGTTTCAAATGACAATTATATTTCAAGTGCGGATAGTTTTATAACTGCTTGTGGTAAGGTAGAAGTTGATACAGCCTTACAAATAAAAGGAATGTCATATAGTGTAAGAGATCTTTTGACTCCTTATATTTCAAAAGAAAACTTACAAAAAGTTCAAGATGGTTCTTTTATGAACTTTTATCTTTCTCCTAAAGATTATCATCGTTATCATGCTAGTATTGATTGCAAAATTACAAAACTTATTCATGTTCCAGGGAAGCTTTATCCTGTAAATTTTAAATACCTAAATAAAAAGCTAAATTTGTTTATTGAAAATGAAAGAGTTATTTTAGAGTGTTTAACAAAAGAAAATAAACTATTTTATATGATTTTTGTAGGTGCTTTAAATGTTGGTCAAATGGTATTTGAGTTTGAGTCAAGTGTTGAGACAAACACAAATACTCAAACAATCAATGTCGTAGAGTATGAGAATTTACAAGTACTAAAAGGTGATTGTTTGGGGTATTTTAAAATGGGTTCAACAGTTGTTATGATTTGGGAAAAAGATAGTGTAGAACTAAATGATTTAACAAATCAAAAGGTTAATTTTGGAACAATAATAGCAAATAATTTAAAGGATTAGTATGTCAAAAACAACACAATTAACAACAATTTCTTTAGCAGGTACAAAAAATGGAATTATTTCAATTTCAAATGTAACTGAGCCTTATGGCGCAGGAACACAGGATGTCGTAAGTATCGGAATTGCTCTAAATGGGAAAGATGTAGAGTGGAAAGCTCATATTCCTTATGAAAATATAGATGAGGTTGTGAAAGCTTTACAAGAAGCGAAAGCAAATAAATAACAAGAGAAATCTCTTGTTATTTAATATTTTGAATTTTCACAATTATTTCACAATAAATTCGTATAATTAAATACTAATCTACTTAAAACAAATCCAAATAGTTTAGATTATAAGGCTTACTAATGAAAAAACTAATATTACTACTATCTTTTACTTTTTTATATCTTTTTGCTTCAGAAAATACTTTTTTAG
>CAYJFN010000061.1:0-8991 GCA_964369325.1 uncultured Arcobacteraceae bacterium | reverse complement strand
CGTTTTTAGGAGAAACTCCTACAATTGCTTTACAAAACGCACAAAATGAGTGTGGTGAAGATGCTTATGTAATCTCTACAAAAAAAATTTCAGATGAGTTTGAAAATGGTAAAAACATGTATGAGGTTGTTGTTGCAATAGAAAATGATAATGAAAGAAAAAATACAACTCCTACAAGAAAAATTGTTGCAAAGGATTTAAAAACAGGCAACAAAGTAAAAGCACATTTTTATGATTTCAAAGAAGAAATACTTAAAATGCAAGATGCAATATTGCAAGTACAAAAATCAATTTGGGATCCAAAAAGCCAGTTATATGATTTAACTATTCCTCCAGAATTTGTAGATATTTACTCACTTTTTGAGGATAATGAGTTTGACCAAGAGATGACATATACGATTATGAAAAAGACTATTAGACAATTACCAATTGCTATGAAGTCAAACCCAAAAAAAATAAATGATTTTTTCAAACTGATTTTAAGAAGAATTATCCCAATAAAACATGAAGAACCATTAAGAAAGCATCAAAGAAAAATAGTTATGATGGTTGGACCTACAGGAGTTGGAAAAACTACAACAATTGCAAAACTTGCAGCTAGATATGCTTATAAAATGAGTGCAAACTATAAAGTTGGAATTGTTACACTTGATTCATTTAGGGTTGGAGCAATTGAGCAACTTCAAGCTTATACAAATATAATGAGACTTCCTCTTGAAGTTGTTAAAAAACCTGAAGATTTAGTTGAAGCACTTTTAAGACTAAAAGATTGTAACTACATATTTATAGATACTGCTGGAAGTAGCCAGTATGATGTTGATAAAATTGAGTTAATTAATGAATATCAAATAAAAGTAGATGAACTTCCAATAGAAAAGACTTTGGTATTACCTGCGAATGTAAAACAAAGTGATTTACAAGAGATTTATGCGAGTTATTCAAGACTGAATATTAATTATTTAACATTTACTAAATTAGATGAAACAAGAAGTTTTGGTAACCTAATCTCATTTGCTCACAAAACTAAAAAATCAATCACATATTTTTCTATTGGACAAAATGTACCTGATGATTTAATTGTTTCAGATGCAAACTTCTTAATAGATTGTTTTATGAATAGAAACTGCCAAAGGATATAGTTATTTTTAATTCTATTTCTGAACAGGCTTTAAATCTTGTTAATTTAACAAGTAAAAAAATTGGATTTAATAAAAACTCACATAGTAAATTAATAACAATTACATCTGGAAAAGGTGGAGTTGGAAAATCAACATTTACTGCTAATATTTCTTATTTGCTTTCACAAAAAGGGTATAAAGTTGCTGTAATCGATGCAGATATAGGGCTTGCAAATATGCAAGTATTATTTAATATAAGACCACAATACACAATTTTTGACTATATTGATGCAAAAACATCATTGGAAGATATTATATTGCAAACACAATATCCAAATGTATATTTATTAGCAGGAAAGAGTGGATATCAGTATTCTAACCATTCAAACTCACTTATTTTTTCAAGAGTAGTAGAAGATACAATCAACTTAAATAGATTTGATTTTGTATTAGTAGACACAGGAGCTGGACTAAATGATTATGTAAAAGAGTTTTTAGAAATTTCAGATAATATTTTAGCTTTAACTTCAACAGATCCAAGTGCATTAACAGATGTATATGCTTTGATGAAAATGCTATCCAAAGATAAAAATTCGCTTATGTTATGCTTTAATCACACGAAAAGCTACAAAAATGGGGAAACTATCTCAAAATCTTTAGAAAATTTAGCTAGAAAAAACAATTTAAATTCTAATTTTATGTTAAAATATATTGGTAATGTGTCAAGTTCAGAAAGTATTTCAACTACAAATAGATTAAGAAAGTTATTTGTTTGTGAGTTTCCTTATGGAAATGTAACAATAGAATTAAGAAACGTAGTTGATGAACTATTAAAAAATATAAATTAGGTAATAAAATATAATAACTAAAGTTATTTGTTTTATAAATAGAGGTCAGTTTTGGTAGTAGAAAAGTTTTCAAAAAGCGTAGTTAGCAGTGGTGTACTTAAAATGTACACAGCAACTGGGTTTTTTGCTACATTGATTTTTTTCTTATTTAACTCTCATATGTTTACAATTGCTGAAATGGTATTTGGAATTATGGTTGTAACTATTGCTCTTAAGGGTATTTCAAATATTATGTTTTCATTGGTGATTTCATATTTTAGCTTAGACAACAAAAGAGAAGAGTTAGAGTTTAAACATACCTCAGATAAAATAGATGCTTTACTGGCAGATTTAACTATACAAGATACAGCAACAACAAACTAAGGAGTTATAAGTGAAGATTTCAGAAATATCAAATAATTTAGGACAACCAAATCTACACCAAAATAATGCAAATGTAAAAGGTGAATCTTTTTCACAACTTCTAAAAAATTCAGTTAATGAGATAAATAATACACAAATAAAGGCATATGATACAATGCAAGCAGTTGCTACTGGTAAAGTAGAAAACTTACAAGAAGCAGTTCAACGAATTGAAGAAGCAGAGCTTAGTTTGAAACTTGCTTTAGAGGTTAAAAATAAGGCATTAAACTCTTATAAAGAGATTATGAAGATGACAGTGTAAGCACAATAAGGAGTTAGTATGGGTTTATTTGATGGATACAATGTTGCAACTTCAGGAATGAGTGCACAAAGAACAAGAGTTAATGTAGTAACAGCAAATATTGCAAATGCACAAACAACAAGCACAATTGAAGGTGGCCCTTACAAAAAGAAAAATGTAGTTTTTCAAGAAGTTTTGTTAAATCAACAAAATGCAAATACAAATAATGGAATTAAGATTTTAAATGAGTCTCAAAAGTCTGGATCATTACCTTTAACTGGAGTTGCAGTAAGAGAAGTAGTTGATGCTAGAAGAGAACCAGTTATGAAATATGAACCAAGCCATCCAGATGCAAATGATGAAGGTTATGTTGCTTATCCAAATATTAATCCAGTTGTGGAAATGGTTGATTTATTAGAAGCTACAAAATCATACGAAGCAAATGTTTCAGCATTTTCTACACACAAAACAATTGACACTCAAACATTGGATATTTTAAAATAAGGTAAAATATGACTAAAGATGCAGGAATTTTAGATTTAGTTTCAAAAGATACACAAAGTATTACATCTTCTAAATCTAATAAAAGTGCTGATAAAACTGCACCTTCTTTGTTTGATTCAATGTTGCAAGAGGCAAATACTAGTAAAAATACTACTGAAAAAGATATAAGTAGTACAAAATCACAGCCACAAAATAGTAAAGAAGAACAAAAATTAGATACCAAAACAAAAGATGAAACAACAATAGAATCTAAAAAAGATGAATCTTCAAAACTAGAAAACTCTAAATTAGATAATCAAAAACAAGAAAATCAAACAAATATTGATCAAAATAACAATGAAACAAAATCTAAAAATCAAGCACAATCCTCTTTGTTAGACAAATTAGTGCATGAAGCGAAAGTTCAAATTCAAAAAGAGAGTATACAATCACAAATAAAAGATACTGAAAATAATAAAATTATTACAAAAGAGATTATTGTTAAAGAAGTAACAACAATAGATACAAAAAATAGCAACATAGTACAAACTCAAATTTCTACAGCAACAACAAATGTAACTTCTAAAGATGATTTGGATTTGTTAAATCAAGATAAAAAACAGCAAAATCAAAACTCACTAATGGATAGACTTTTAGAAGAAGCCAAGAGTTTAAATACAAATTTAACACACGATATAGAAGCTGATGAAACAACTCAAAAAATACCTTCACAAGCAGTTGTAAATAATATTTATTTAAGTTCACTAAATAAAGCAACAACAGATGCAATGCTTGGATATGTACATGAAGCAAAGATATTGGTATCTAATGCTACAAGCATAAAAGATGTACAAAAAGGTGCAGACTTATTAAATCTAGGTTTGCAAGATAGTGAAGTTACAGTAGAAGATAGTGAGTTTAATCAAAATGTTAAGAATGATTTTTTAAATAAACTATCAATTTCTAAAGATATAGTAAATTATGATGCAATGAAAATATCTCATGCACTAAATCAGCAATCAAAAGAGACAATATCTTCACCAGTAAATAGTTTATCTTCTTTTTCAAGTGCAACTGATATAGATATTACAGTTCCTTCAAACTTAGCATTTAATATAGAAAACAGAATTATAGGAGCTCAGCAACAAATGAACTCTATGATGTCTGATATTGCAAGAAATATGTACTTAAACTACAAACCACCAATTACTGCATTTAGAATGCATTTAAATCCGGTCAACTTGGTTCTATTTCTGTTTTAATGAGAAGTGATAAGGATAGTGGATTAAGTATTAGTTTAAATATGAGTAATGCTGCAACCCTTGATTCATTTGTTGATAATCAAGCAACATTAAGAGCAGCTTTAGCTAAGAACTTTAACACAACAGAAAATATAAATTTAGAGTTTAATATGCAAGATGGTCAAGGAAATAATCAAGAACAACAAAACAAAAAAAACAATAACAAATCTAATGAAAATCATCAAGCTACAACTGATATTTTAGAAAATATCAATCAAGAGGTAGAAATTAGTCAAAAAGCTGCAAACTATATGTAATGGAAGCCTTATTATCTTTATTAGATGAACAGTTTGTCTACTCATTTTTACTTTTGTTTGCAAGAGTTTTAGCATTTGTTGCTTTTATGCCAGTTTTTTCGCATACAGCAGTTAATCCTACTGTTCGTGTGGCTTTAGCATTTTATTTTACAGTTTTTATCTATCCTTTTATTGGTGAGCAAAATACATTTACGCAAGATATGTTTATCCTTGCATTAATCAACGAAATAACTTTAGGATTAATAGCATCATTTCTTTTAAATATTGTATTTTCTGCTATTACAGTTATTGGAGATTTTGTAAGTTATGCAACTGCTTTATCAATGGCAAATATGTTTGATCCAGCAACAGGTACAAACCAAGATTTAATTAGTAGGTTTTTATATATTATGGCTATGTTTATATTTTTTGAATCAGGAATGTATCAAGTTACCATTTTAATGCTTGCTAAAAGTTTTGAGATGGTTCAGTTGGGCGCTTTTAATATTTTTGAATTTAATGGAATACAAATTGCCATAGATGAAATAAAAAGAATGTTTGCTTTTGCATTTTCTTTTGCTTTACCACTATTTTTTATTGCTTTTATTTTGGATATGTATTATGGATATGGTACTAAATCAATGCCAGCATTTTCGCCTTTTATTGTAACTTTTCAATTGAAATTTTTACTTGTTTTTCTTTTTATGATGTTTGGATTTGAGATATTTGTTGAGAGTTTTAAAAATTATTTTATATCTAAATTTATGTAGTATTTTAAAATAATAGCTTATAATATCTAAAATATAGAATATAATAATTAGGAGCCTTAATGGCTGGTGAAGAAGAAGAAAAAACAGAAGAACCCACCCCCAAGAAAATAGAAGATGCCAAAAAAGAAGGAAATGTACCAAAATCAATGGAAGTTGTAGGTGCTGCAACACTATTTTTTGGAACAATTTATTTACTGTTTTTATCTTCATACAGTTTTACAGAGATTAAAAAAATGATGATTTTTACCTATAATTTTATAGGTAGTCAGATGGATGGACCACTTTATTATAGTATTACATACACAATTACTATGACAATAATGTATGCTCTTTTACCTATTTTTGTATTGGTAGTATTATTAACTTTTATATTTAATTGGGCTCAATTTGGTATGATTTTTGTTCCAGTAAAACTTGAGTTAGAAAAACTTGATCCTATTAATGGATTTAAAAATGTATTTTCTTTTAAAAAAGCCATAGAAGCTTTTAAACTATTTTTAAAACTGTTAATTATTTTTGCAGTAATGGTAATTTTATTTTTACTAACTGGAGATGATTTCTTAGCTATGATGGACAAAGAATTGCCAGCATCAATTGATGCTATGCAAACTCTTTTAATCTATTTTCTATTTACGATTCTTGGGATTATCATTATTTTTGCTATAATTGATTTTTATTTTACTAGGCATTACTACTTTAAATCATTACGTATGAGTAAACAAGATTTAAGAGATGAGTTTAAAAATATGGAAGGGGATCCTCAAGTAAAAGCTAGAATTCGTTCCATTCAAGTTCAAATGTCTAGAAAAAGAATGATGAAAAATGTTCCAGAAGCTGATGTTGTTATAACAAATCCAACGCATTATGCAGTTGCTTTAAAATATGATCAACAAAAAAACTCTGCTCCTATAATGGTTGCAAAAGGGGTTGATTTTATAGCTTTAAAAATAAAAGATATAGCAAGAGAAAATAGTGTTCCTATTATAGAAAACCCATCTTTAGCAAGAGCATTATATGCACAACTAGAGTTAGAACAACAAATTCCTGAAGAGTTTTATAAGGCTATTGCAGAAATTTTTTCATATGTTTATGAATTAAAAAGAAAAAGGTAATAAATTTGAAGAATTTAATTTTATGTATTTTTATTTTAACTGTGGCAGTTTTTGCTAAAGATGATTTTTATTACGGATTTATAGATTCAAATTCTCAACAAATAAGCGAAGATGAAAAAAATGCAATACAAAGAGGTTATGACAGTTTAGAAAATATTAGAAATCTTGCAAACGAAGGAGGAGTAGTTGAAGCAATTGGTAAATTAGATGCTTTTAAGCAAACCAATAACCTTGAGATTTTGCGTTCAGATATGATTTTATTGGAAGGGGAACTTCTTTTAAAAACAAGAAATAATATTGATTATGCAAAAGGTGAAAAACTTTTAGAAGAGGCGATTAGCAGGTCATATATAGATGAAGATAATTTAGCACAAGCATATATGCTTTTAATTGAATTAAAACTTGGATTGGATAAAACAGATGATGCAAAATACTATGTTGATATTGTTATAAATAGTTTTGATGGTGAGATTACAAAGGCATATGGAGGAGTATATTTAGCAAAATATTATGTGCATAAAAAAGATTATACAAAGGCAATTACTACTCTATATACAATATTAGCAAGAACAAAAAATTTAGAAGTTGCTACTTTAGTAGCAGATGAACTTTTTGATATTTATATATTAAATAATCAACGAGATGCTGCAAAAAAATTAGCAGGGCAAGTGCTTAATAGTAATCTTGACTACTATGCAAATGATAGTAAAATTGCTACACAAAAAATTGAAGAACTTTTAGCGAATGATATGCCCTCTTTAGCTGCTACTATACTAAAAGAATTAATAAAAAGAACTCAAAGTGCTGAGTCAATAGAAGAGTTTAGATTTGAGCTAGCACAAGCATATATGCAAATGTATACAAAAGGAGACGAAAAGATTTTAGAAGAGGCTAAAGAGTTGTATGCTGAAGTTTTAAATGATTTTCCAAATGGAAAATATGCAAGTGATGCAAAAATGATAATAGATGAAATTCTTATGCGTGAGGGTAAGTTAGAGCCATCATTAGTTAATTCAAAATACCCTGATTCTAATTTAATGTATCAAAAAGTTTTAATGCAAGAACTTTTAAACCATATTCAAAAAGAAGAGTATGAAGCTATTTTAAAGTCAAAAAAAGTCTATACAAAAATATCCAAAGAAGTTTTTAAAAGATTTGGATATGAAAGTTTAGAACCAATACTTGATGAAGTAAAACTATTTTTAATTGAACAATATTTAAAAAACTCAAAATGTAAAGCTATAAATGATATTTTAGATCCATCTATGAAAGAAGCGTTAAAAAAATTAGTTTTTGATTCATCATTGCAGTATGAATATTTTGAGTGCTTATTGGAATATCCAACATTAGAAGGCTATACTCAAACGAAAAATGCACTATTTGATTCAAGAGATTCTCAAACATATTTATATTTAGAAGAGTTAGCTTTTAAACTAAAAAAATATGATGAAGCAATGGAATTTTCAGCAAAACTAGACTTGCTTGATGAAAAAGAGTTTTTAAAAAAAGAGTTTTTACTAAGATTTGAAATAATAAGTGCAATGCAAAATGAAACAGATATGATAAAGTTTTTAATTTATGCAGACAAAAGCAAAGATTTAATTATTGCAAATGAAAATAATCCTTTGATTATAGATTTTTATTATAAATACTATTTTTATTTAATAAATGAAGATAAAGAAGATGAAGCATCTTCAATTTTGGAAAAACTTTATGAAAAACAAAATGAATATAATGCTCATATTTACTCACCAAAAGTTGAAATACAATTAGCAAAAGATGCAAAAAAAAGTGAACGATATGAAGAAGCAATTGCTTATTTAGAACAAAGTATTAAAAATACAAGAAGTATAAGAAACAACGAACTTGCAGAAATATACTATGAACTTATAAAACTATATGAACTAACAAATAAGAATGAATTATATGCTCAAACACTTACAAAATGTAAAGAGTTAGACCCAGCAACAACAACTTCTTTTTATAAAAAAATGTGCGATGAGTTATGATGGTTGACATAGATTCAATATTAAATTCAATCAATCCTGATAGTTTGATTTTACCTTTTGGTAGAATTAAACACATAAGTACAACTACAATAACGGCAACAGGCTTAGAAGTAGCAGTTGGTGATATTGTAAAAATAGAGTCTCAACAACATATTTACACGGTTTTAGGGATGGTTGCTTCTATCCAAAGTGAAGATTTTACAATAGTACCGTTTTCATTTATTGATGGTTTTAGAATACATGACAAAGTCTTTTTGCAAAAAGATGGACTTTTTGTAAAAAGTGGATATGGACTTTTAGGAAGAGTTGTAAACGCTTTAGGTGAACCAATAGATAATAAGGGAAAAATATTAAACTTAGAAGAGAACTCTGCAATTAACAAACTTTCTATGCCAGCCCTTGAAAGAGGTATAATTGACCAAAGATTTTCAACAGGAGTTAAGGCAATTGATTCAATGCTAACTTCTGGAA
>CAYJFN010000060.1:0-8995 GCA_964369325.1 uncultured Arcobacteraceae bacterium | reverse complement strand
CCACACTCATTTTGTGCGTTTTGTAAAGCAATTGTAGGAGTTTCTCCTAAAAACGAGAGCATATTCATTAGTTAATTCTCCCATCTTTGTATATTTTTTCCACTTCACCATCTTCTTTTTTTATTCTTAAATACTCGTCATTTTCAAAAAGAATTTTTCCTTCTTTTTCTATTTCAAAATTTCCAAAATCAAAAACAACTGACTCTTTTTCATATTTTTGTACATCTTCTACACACAATACAGAATCTTTAAAAATAAAATGTGTTGTTCTAAAATCACCTTTTTCAAATTCGCTCACACTTAATGGCTCACACTTTATTTTTGTTGTAAAAGTTCTTATTACTGTATTATTTTTACCAACTTTCTCTTTAAACTTTATATTCTTTGTAGCTACAAATACTTCTTTTGTTTCAGCCCAGCTAATAGAGAAAAAACTCATCAATAAAACCATCTTAAAAAAAATATTAAGCTTTGATTTCAAAGATATTTCCTCCACTTTTTTCAATTAATTCATCAACGATTTCTTTATACATTTTTCTTATTGGCAAAACAATTGAAGCTAATTTCCCGTTTAAATCATACAATTCTTTTAGTTCATTTTCTAAATTATCTACTGTTTGTCTATATATATTTACATCTTCACCGTTTTTCATAGCTTGTAATAAATATTGATTTAGCTCACTTTTTAGTTCAGCTATTTCATCCATAAGTGATTGTTTTTTATCATTTCTTTCTAATAATTTTTCATGGTTTGCTGCTTTTATATCTTCTATATCATCTAAAATTGCTTTTTTTAAACTATCGATTATTGTAAGCATTTTTTTTACTGTTGTTTCTATCATTTGTTATTCTCACTTAAAAATTTATATAACATATCACTAATTCCAAATGTTCCATTTGTACTTTGTGATAAAGCTTGGGTATACATTCCTTTTATTATATCAGAGCCAGTTCCTTCACCTGCAATATTTGTTTCTTTTAATGAAACATCTAAAAACTGCTGCGTAAAAAAAGACTCAAAATCATTACAAACTTTTCTTAGAGCTTCATCTTCTAGATGGTTAGTATTTACCTGCTTCAATTTTTGATTTTCTTGTTGCATTTGTGTTGCAAATGTAGTATCTAAACTTATCATTCTTCAATCCTATCAAAAAAGTTTTCTTCTTCTAAAATATTTTCATCTCCGCCCTCTTTAGTATAAAACCTCATTTCAACTCTTCTATTGTCTGCTGGATTGTCTGTTTTGGGTTGGTATGATGAAAATGCTGAAGCTTTAAGTTGAGAAGGATCGATTCTATTTTTTATCAATTCTTTAACAACTCCAACTGCTCTAAGTGCTGATAAATCCCAATTATCTCTTGGGATATCTTCACTTTGCAAAGAATTTCTTGAAGTGTGCCCCATAATTTCAATATTATATATGTTTGGCATAGTTCTTATTACTTGAGCAATTTTTCTTATAAAAGCTTTTGCTTCAGGTCTTGTTACATTGTACTCGTCATCTTCAAACATAACAGTCGTAGGTATATCTAAAATAAATTCATTTTTTCCTTGTATAAGTTCTATTGTTTCAAGTGTGTCTTGACTTTCGTTTACAGACTTTACAACTTCTATTACTTCTTGAACAATCTCTTGATTATCACTTGATTCATCAGATTCTACAGCTTCTGCAACAACAGGACTTTCAGAATGCTTTTCCGACTGTTCTTGTGTGTCATCTGTTTGGTCTAAAAAGCCCATTGCTTTTTTCATAATTTCAAAATACTCTTCTACTTTCTTTTTATCCATTACTGCCATAGATAAAAGCAAAATAAAAAAAGTAAGAAGTAACGACATTAAATCACCAAATTGCACCAACCATCCAGGAAGACATTTTGGACATTCAGGACATTTTTGCTTTGCCATTATGACTCTAAATTTTCAACTAATACTGCATTTAATCGCATTTTTATATTACCAATTGATTCTTCTGCAGCAATCATTCTTGCTCCTTCAATGATAATCTCACAAGCAGTTACTTCTACAATATGCTTTGAACTCAACTTATTTTCAAATATACCTGCAAATGCCGTTCCAATTAATGCACCATACAATGTTGTAATTAAAGCAACCGCCATAGCTGGTCCTACTGCTGCAGGATCAGATAAATTTGCAAGCATTGCAACTAATCCAACAAGTGTTCCAATCATTCCCATTGATCCAGCAGTTCCTCCAACATTCCCAAACATTCTAATCATTGCATTATGTCTTTTTTCTATATGCTCAAGCTTTAACTCCATTAAAGGAACTAAGACATCTGGCTTAATTCCATCAACTAACAACTGGAATGCTTCTTTAAAAAATGGATTTTGTTCTTCTAAAACTTTTTGTTCAACATGCATAATGCCATGTTTTTTTATCTCTGTTGCATAAAAAGTAATTTTTTCTACTAACTCTGGTAATGGCTCAGATTTTACATTATTCATTGCAACTTTTAACGCTGCTCCAAATCGTTTTAAGTCACTTCCTTCAAACTGACCTACTGTTACAACTATAGTTCCTCCAACAACGATTAAAACTGATGGAATATCAATATATGGACCAATTCCAGCTCCACCTAAAAGGATTGCTACAAGAACTAAAGACCAAACTACGGCTAACCCTATGAGTGTTGTTTTATCCATACTATTTACCTAAACTTATTTGAGCTAATCTTGATTGCTCAGAGCCAATTTTTTTAATCTTTAGCCCAAATTTACCTTCAACAATAACAGCTTCACCTTCACCAATTTTAACGCCATTTACTAAAATTTCTAAAGGCTCATTTACCATTTGTTCTAATTCTATAATCTCCCCAATATCCCATCTTAAAATGTCTTTTAAAAGAAATATTTTGCTCCCTAGTCGAACACTAAGTTTTAATTTAATATCAAAAAGTAATTTTAAATTAGTTATTGAATCTTCACCTAACAAAGAAACAAGTCCTGATAATTCATCATTTAAAACTGGATTTATACTATTTGTAACTGGAACGCCTGCAAAGCTAGTTTGCTCTACAGCAGTAGTCTTAGGAGCGTTTTGTATTTCTATGCCAGTTATGCCATAAATAAATGGTAAAATCAGATTATCAAAACTGATATAAATAGGTAGTGAGTCATTGTCCATCATTAAAGAAATTGTATAAAGATTTCCACTATTTTTAATTTTATCTTCATTTACTATTTCACTTGCTAATGATTCAAACTTTGTGCTACCTAAATCCTCATAGCCTTGAGCATTTATTGAAGTAGTAATACTTCCACAAATATTTGAAACAATTTCACCTACAGCATCCAATGTTTCATCATCAATATACTCTTTTAAATCTCCCATTCCACCTAACATAAAATATTCAAACTTTGTAGCAGTTATTGTTGGGATAAACATTCTCCAAGTAGAAGTTAGATTTTTAAACTCAAACTTTACACCAACTTCAATAGCTTGTGCTGACTCTAACGAATCAACATCAGTTTTTGAAGTAGTTTCGACAGAAGTTTTCATTGATAACAACTGCTCTAATGTAGTTGCTATCTCCTCTTTTATAATATTTGATAAATCAGATGCCAAAACTAGCCTTTAGTTAATTATTTATTTCTTGTTGTTCCATTAGTTGAATAAGTTGTGCTTTCATTTTCATCATATCTTCTGTAGGATATTTAAACTCTGCATCACCTCTTATTACTTTTACAAAAAAATCTTTTGAATCTTTGTTGTAACCAAATTTAACATTATCTAAAATAACTTCATTTGGCTCTGTGTTACCTTGTTTTTGTTGAGCATTTTTGTATTGTTCGTCTGGATTTACTCTATCATTTTGAGTTGCCTCTGGAACTTTTTGCATCTTTTCTACATGATTTACTTTTGATTGATCAATTGTGTCAATTCTTCCTATTTCCATAATATCCTCCTTAGAAAATATAAATTTAACAAATTATACCAAAATTACTTAAAATTAATCTCTTTATTTAAAGTGATTCTAAAAATTTATCAAATCCCACTAATTCGAAATCTATATAAGTATCTTCATAGGGAAATCTAAAAAACTGAATAGCACTATTTATTTTTAATTCTTGAATAAGTTGAACTCCATTTAAAAAATCTGCATTACTATCATTTAGCAATGCTTTTACTAATGAAATTTCCAATAAAGCATCATTATATCTATTCTCTTCTAAATATGCTGCTACTTTTAAATATAAAATATATCTGTCCTCTAAATTATATTCTGATCTTAGATTATCTAAAATTTTTATGGTTTCTTTGGCTTTTTCTTCATGCAAAAACTCAATAGCTCTTGTTCTTAAGTATGACGGAGCATTACTATTTGTCATTTCAAAATTTGCTCTATCAAAAATTGCCAATCCCTTTAAAATATCAATATAAAATTCTATTATAAGTGCTGAGCCTTCTAAAAAATTATTATTAATATTTAAAGGTATATTGTCCTGAAGTCTTGATATATAACTAAACTGAGATTCATTTTTTTGTTTAATAACTTTTTTCATTAAGTAAACTAATGGATCTTTATAATATTTTACAAATAGTTCTTCATCTCCTTCCAATTTATGACCATCTTTTAACTTATTGAAGATTACAATAGCTGCATAAAGAATTGTTTGTTTATACTCTTTTGGCTCTTCTATTTTTGTAATAGTATTATCTAAAAATAAATTGTAAAGGCTTTTCCCAAAGTAGTTATACAATCCAAAAGAAGATGCAATATTTTTTTCTATATACTCTTTATTTGGAACGGTTTTATTAATTCTTTTTGCAGTTATTAGTGTCATTACAGCATATAGCTTATTTCCGGGATTTAAATTGTATGCTTTTAAAAAGTTTTCATATGCATTTTTATAATCAAAAATTTGTACTAATGAAAGAGCTAAATTATAATAAACATAAGATTTATTATTTTCGTTTTTTATTAAATCTTGAAGCTCTTTTACTCTTATTACTGGATCTTTTTTTATGATTTCTAAAAATTTTGCATTATATGTCATCATACTTTCTAAGCTATTTAAGCTTTGTTGTGAATCAAAAATAAACCCTTTTACACTGTCATAAATTATCTCTTGATTATCAGAAAAAACAAACGGAGCAAAATAAAATGCCATATCTATTTGTCTGCTTATAGGATAGTTTGTGACACTATTTAAGTATTGATTGCTTGTATATTTGTTTTTATTAAAGTCTAGCCTTAATGGCAATTCTTTGTTTATATTAAAGCCTGATTTTCTCGTATCTAAAACTGCTAAATGTTCTTGTAATTTCTTAAGATTATTTGATTTTAAATCTCTATATATCATAAGCCACAAAATTGTATCAAGATCTTCATCATTTAATGAGTTTTGATATGCTCTTTCAAGCAGGGCTTCAGACTTTTCCAAGTCACCTAGTTTGATATATAGCATTGCTTTTTTTAAATCAACTCCAGTTGAGATTGTATCTAACACTTTTATAGCATTTTCATACTCTTTTAATACAATAAATGTATCTGCAACCATTCTTTTTTCTGTATTTGTCAAGTTTTTTTTATCTTTTGCTGCTCTTATTATATCTTCTAAGTATTTTTTATCTTTACTAATTTTATATAAATAGTAAGCACTACTCATATATGAATAAGTATCATTATAAAATATCTCTTCTGTATAATATACTTCATTAAAATATTTAGTAGCTTCTTTGTAATTATTTAATCTATAATATGCAACTGCTATATTCAACAAAGATGGTATTCTCAATGGCTTTAAAGTTTTTTGAAATATTTTAATAGCATCTTCATACTGCTCTTGCTGAAGCAAACTAACTGCTTTGTTAAAATCAAATTGTAGAGTTGTTTTTGTATGTTGCTTTTTTAACTTATCATAAGTAAATAATACATTTGGTAATGCTTTTGTAGTTTCACCAGAGTTAGCAAAACTAAAAATAGTAAAGAAAAACAACAAAAGAAATAATTTCATATCTTTATTAAACCATTGTATTTATTTGTGCATATAATTCATCACATCTTCTTTCTAAGATGTCAACTTTATGTTTGAGTTCATTATTTTCTATTCTTATTCTTTGTAAATCATTTCGTGCAACTTGTAGTGTATCATGTTTATTTTCAAGCGCTGAAATACTTCCCTTTATTTTTTGTTCATAATCTTGTTTTAATTCACCTAGCTTTTCTATCTCCGCTTCTAATATAATTTTTTCTTCATTAATTTTTTTATATAAATTTTTATATACATTCATACTAGAGAAAAAGTATAGAGCTATTATTGCAAACATAGCAAGAAGTATAAAATTTTCCACTTTAGGCCTTTTTATTCAGACAAGAGTCATCTTGTCTGAAATATTTTTACTGTTTTAAGTTAATTAATGTTGTTAAAAGCTGATCTGCTGTTGTAATTGATTTTGCATTTGCTTCATATGCTCTTTGAAATACCATCAAATTAACCAAACTCTCACTTAAATCTGCTTCACTAAGTTCTAAACTTTGTCCTTGAACTTCTGCAGTTTTTTCATTATTTACATTATAAATAGGGTTTCCTGATTCACTTGTTTTTGCAAAAAGATTATCACCAACTGGGTCAAGTCCATTGTTGTTTGTAAATTTTGCAATAGCTACTTGCCCAACTGCATACCAAACTCCATCTTGCTTCAAAGATATTAGTCCTGTACTATCAACATGAAACTCTCCAAATTCTGAATCAGATATTCCTAATGTTTGTAAATTTAACTGAATAGAATCAAGTGATGAATTTTGATCAATTGATGTAATCATTTGTAAATATTCAGCTCCTGCTCCTTCTCTTCCACTATGAGTTGCATTTTTATCAACACTTGTTGTAAGAGGATCTACTCCAGCAGGAGCTGCTGGAGTCAGCGTTCTTTCCATTGCAACATTAAATTCTACATCATAGTTTCCTTCAATTGGTTCAACTACTAAAGCACCATTTACAACTTTTGCCATAACTTGTAGTTGTAACTCAGGGTTATTATTAATAGCAGTTGCAACTGCTTGTACTGCAGCCTCTGGGGTCAATGGAGGAGTAACATCTATATCTAATGGAGCACCTGCTGGCACAGTAACATTAGTTTTTGCTTCATTATCCCAAATGTTTAATCTAAAATCAAAAGAGTATGGATTTGCTCCATCAAAAACTATATTTCCATCTGCATCAGTATAAAACAAATCATTTACAGTATATACATTTTGTTGTTTTCCCGTAACTGCTTCAGCTAAACTATCTCCTATTACTTTAACTGCCGCAAAACCACTTCCCGCAACTGCGGCTCTTCCCTCATCTACAAGAACTTCTCCTACCATCTCAGCTGTACCTGATTGAGACAATACTCCACTTACTTCAAATGATTGACCAGGGATAATTGACTCAATTTTAATAATACCATGCTCTAATGCTGCACTAGAAGTGCTCTCTTTATAGATAGTGTCTGTTGGGTCTAATGGATTAACAGTTGGTTCAACAATATAAGCTTTTAGTCCAGGGATAGATGAGATTTGGTCTGCCAGTTTTTTCATAGTAGTATCATAATCTACTTCCCACTCTTGACTTATTTGTTTTCCATTTATATAAACAGAGATAATATCTCCTTCTTCACTTATAATTCCACCTGTTCTATCTTGAAAGTCAATATAGCTTATTTGTGAGACAGAAGTTGTAGATATTCCATCTGGATCTTTTTGATATGCTTCAAGTGCTTTTGCATATGCAACTTCTAATACTTCTATATCTGAAATTTTACCTGATTCTGTTTTATACCCAGAACCTGTAAAAACTTCCAAAGATTGAGTTTTTGAAGTCTCATTATAATCAGTCGTTTTGGCTGTAATAGTCTCTATAAAATCACCATGTCTTATAACTGCTGTACTTGCTAATTGAGTATATTCATCAGTAAATCTTGTAATATTTGGATTAGTTGTAATAACATCTGCGTCACTATCAATTGGAAGCATTACCCAACCTTGAACTTCATTTCCATTTGCATCCTCAAGATTACCGTCTTCACCCATTCTAAAATCACCTGCACGTGTATAAAATGTCTCAGCTGTTCCTCCCCCATTATCAACATCAGCGACAGTGTAAAAACCATCTCCTACTAATGCCATATCATACGAAACACCTGTTAGTTTAATATTTCCTTGTTCAAATAGTTTTTGTGCATCTACTACTTGAGATCCTTTTCCAATATCATTTTGATAAATTTGATCTGCGAATGATATTCTTGATGATTTATACCCTACAGTATTAACATTTGCAATATTATGTGACTCATTGTCAATAGCTGTTTGATGAGAAGCAAGTCCGCTAATTCCTGTCCATAGTGCACCAATCATAGTAAATCCTTTTTTAAGAGTTTTCTCTTATTTGTAATGAATAAAATATTCAAATATCAATATTTATCAAAATAAATACTGACATTTAAATACTAAAACAAACAATACAACTTATCTTTTAAGTTGTATTGCTACATTTAAAAACTCATCACTTGTAGTAATAGATTTTGAGTTTGCTTCAAAAGCTCTTTGATAAACTATTAAATTAACTAAACTTTCACTTAAATCAGCATTACTTAACTCCAGTGACTTTCCAAGAAGCTTTGAGCTACTTGTAGCATCAAGTGGAGCTCCTGTGCTATCATTTGCTGCAAATAAGTTTCCACCTTGTGAATCTAATGATGTTTCATCTGCAAAACCTGCTGTTTGGATTCTTCCTACAACATACCTGTTGTCACCTTGAGACATATAAATCACACCATTATCTATTTCAATTTGACCAAATTGGTCATCGGAAATTCCTAATTGTGCTAAGTTTAACTGTATATCTCCAATTGAATTAAGATTTAATGCTTGATTTGGTGTTGTAGCAGTACTTACAGTTGTTGTCATTTGTGCAATTTGTGCATTTGCTCTTTGCATTGCAGTTTCTAGCGCTGCAAAACTTGATTCAACTGCTGCTAAACCTGTTCC
>CAYJFN010000059.1:0-9006 GCA_964369325.1 uncultured Arcobacteraceae bacterium | reverse complement strand
TGTCAGAACCAGCACCACCAACTAGTGTATCATCTCCTGCACCACCATCTATAAAATCAGGTCCATCACCACCATCTATATAGTCATTGCCTAATCCACCTAAGATAATGTCGCCTGTATCTTGTGTATTTGAACCTTGAATAATATCATTTCCTTCTGTTCCATGAATACTACCATCTTCATTTACATCATCACTATCAATAATATTTTCTTTGTCTATTTCTACAGTTGTAGAGTCCGTTTCACCTGAATTATATTCTGTTTTAAATGATATATCAAAAGAGGCATCAAAATCTTCTTGCTTATATAAAGTCCAAGTACCATTGTCGTTTAATACAATTTTAAAAACTTCGTTTTCATTTAAGCTTCTCATACTTGAAGCAGATGCTACTAACTCTTTTCCATCTTCAGAAAGTTCTAGTTTATAAGTTCGACTGTTTATTGATATTGTTGTAATACCATTACTTGTAATTGGTTTTTCTCCATTTATACTAAGATTGTCCATATCTATTCTTAGAGATTTTATAGTGTCATCTAGTTTTGATGATGTTATTCTTCCTGAAATTGATGTACTGCTGTAATTTGTAATACTATTATCCAAAAAAGATACTGGCTTAGGCTTTGTTTCTGGTTCAAATGGGTTTGTAGGGAGTATTGAAGAGTCTATTGAATCTATTGAGTCTATTAAATTATTTGTGTTGTTTAGAGGTTGATTAGTTTTAACGCTTTCATTTAAAAATGCTTGAATATCTATAAGTCCACCAACTCTTGAGTCAAAACTAAATACACCATTGTCAGTTGTTTCTAGCTCATCACCTGCTGCTGTTTCTTCATCTGTGATTGCACTTGCATTTTCGTTTTCTGTTTCTGTTAGTGTTGCATTGTTTGCTAATAACCAAGCTTCATCTAGTGTAAACTCATCATTTGAGCCAACACTTGCGCCATTGGCAATTGTGTCAAACAATACTACTTCGTCTGCATTAAAGCTTAGTAGTTGATTTGCATTTGTTAAAATTTCAATTCCATTTTCAGAAGAGTTACCAATACCTGCTAAAACTCTCTCACCTTGATAAACCTCATCTCCAACTTTTAATTCTCTTATTCTTCCATTTGCATCTTGTGCATAAAAAGTACCTTCTAAACTTTTTATTGTTCCTACAAAACCAGCCATAAGTCCCTCTTTTTATTATTTTGAAAATATTAGCAAAAAAAAATCTTTTTGTAAATCACCCGCGTGGGTGAGAAAAAAGAAATTTAAAAATTATTTATTTGCTGTGCCTCTCTATTTATAGGGAAAGTGCTATTATTTAAGTAAAATTTAGTTTTGATTTTTTTAATAAATTTTTATAGATTTTCAATAGTTTTAAAAAATAATTATTATTTTTATGATTGTTTTAATTGCAGTTTTTGTTTTGATGAGTTTAATAACTAAAAATAGTGGATTTTGTACTGTGCTGTAGGTAAAGAGGAAGTTTGTGTTCTTCCTCTTTTAAATTAAAAATCAAAAGTATCTGTTGAAGTTTGAATTTTTACACATACCGTTGGATCTTCTACTCCTGTGTAAACATTATATGTAGTACCATCTGTTTCTGTGATTGTTGTTCCTTGAGACCATTCACTTGCATCTAGTTCTACTTTGTCTTCTAAGTCTAATCCTGTGATTTTTATCTCATTATTACTATCTGTCATTTGAACTACATCTTCTAAGCTTAAAGATATTTTATTGCCTTCATAGTTACTTAAATCTAGCTCTTCTATGTTTTTAGTATTTGATAAAAAGTTTGATATTGCTATATCTTCACCAAAAATATCACTCGTGTTAAACAGTTCTAGTTTATCATATCCTGCACCTGCGTCAATAGTACCATCTTCATATGTATTTATAGAAATAGTATCATCGCCCCCTGCTTTTACACCATAAATACTATCTGCATAAATAGTTCCGCCACTCATTGTGTCAATATTTATTGTGTCATCACCAGCCTTTGCTCCTACATAGTCTGTGGCACTATCTCCATAGATAATTCCACCTGACATATTTTCTATATTATAAGTATCATCTCCTGCAACAGAAGTTCCATATGCGTGTGAACCATCACCTGTGATACTTCCACTTTCCATATTCTGTACATTTATAGTATCATTTCCACCTATTCCAGAAAAAGAGTAAGCATCACCATAAACACTTTGACCAGCCATAGTATCAATATTTATAGTATCGTTTCCACCTTGAGCACCATTGTAAAGATAATATGAATCTCCTGTTACATAAGTTGCTCCAAACCCTTTTGCTGTGTATGAACCTATATCTATAGTGTCATCTCCACCTTTGCCATGAAGATAATAAGAATCACCTACAACTCTACCACCTTCCATAGAATCAACATTTACAGTATCATTTCCACCTGTTCCACCACTACTTATATCCCAACCATCTGCTATTATGTCATTTCTAAAAGCGTTATTTTCATTATTTATTGCACCAGCACTCATTGTACCAACACTTATTGTATCATCGCCACCTACAAGACCACTAGCAATATTTCCATCACCTCTAATATGTCCACCAACTGCAAGTTCATTTACAGTAATAGTATCATCTCCACCATCTTTTGTTAAAGTTGCTTCATCTCCATAAATATGGTGAGAGATTCCATCAGCTCCTACACCTACTTTTCCTGTAACCTCAATTCTATCATCAGTTTCTCCCAAAAATAGTGCTGAAAGCTCTTTTACTGCTGCATGTGAAGAAGCATTCTCATATCCTGCTGTTGTATAGTCATATGTAGTTGAATCAATACTTCCTTTGTTTGTAATAGTAACAGTGTGATCTGTAAAGTCACCATCTATTAGTAAATCTTCTTCTGTTAAAGAATTACTTGAAAAAGTTACTGTTGATTCATATTCATTACCTTTTTCGTCTTCAACTTTATACTTTAAAACCCCATTAACATCAATATGTTCCATACCTTCATAAACATTTGGAGCTGTGTAAACATACTCTCCATTTGCTTCTATTATAACTTTATAGTAATCTGGCACTCCATCTTCACCTGCTATCTCGTAAGTAAGCGTAAAAGTACCAGTTTCTTTATCTTCCAATAATTCCCAACCATCTGCTGCTTCAAAACTTGTTATTTTGAAACCTTCAGCTTGTTCTGCTCCAGTAAACAAATTTCCTTCTGCTGTTGCTCCATCATTTAAAGATACATAGTCATCTACATTTAGTTTTGAAGCATCTTGTGGTATATCTGCAACTTGAAGTGAATCAGTCATATCAGGTATGATTGATGCAGAAACTGAAGTTTCATCTGGATTGATATTAACTGTATGGCTTGAAAGGTCACCATCATTGTCAACTACTCCAATTTCAATATTAATTTGCCCATCAAGTGGTTTATGCTGATATATTGTCCAAGAACCTGTGTTATCAACACCTGCTGTGAAATAATCATTGCCATTGCTATCTTCTGCTATAACAACACCATTTTTAACTGTAAGTGTAAGCTCTGTGCCATCTTCTAAAGTGATTGTACTGTTTTCACCAACAATAGAAATTGAACCATCTTCATTAAGTGTAAAATCTACACTACTATTGCCTATACCAATGCTTTGGAAATAAGCATTTTCAATGCCATCAGCACCACCCTCAATTTCGCCTGAGCCTTGAGCAATAACAGGATTAGCATAATCAGAAAAATCAACACCGTTTAGAACAAAGTCAGAACCTTTAGCATCTGGAATGATACGAACTTCATCAAAACCACCAGTAATTGTTGAAGTATCAAGATTTTCATTACCATCAGTTGTACCAACAACTTGTGTTACAGTGTGAACTAGAACGCCATCTTTGAAGAATTCAATTGTAATTGTTTCATCATTTGCGTCAGCTGAATTTGAGCCACCACCAAAAAGACAACCAAAAGACAAATCAACACCATAAGCAACTTCACCTTCTGGTAAAGTAAGAATAAGAGCTTCAGTTGTTACGCCTTCATCAGTGTAGTTACCCTCTATATTCCCTACTTCATAATCAGCAGTACCGCCTTGTCCTTTCATACCAATACCATCACTATAATCAGTACCATCTTTTGGTGTTGAATTATCTACTCTCCAACCTAATTCTAAGCCAGTTGCATTAGTATCTACACTATGACCTTTATTAGCATCATATTCAACAATAGCAGCTTTTATAGTAAAGCCACCTACATCAATAGTTGATTTATCAGCATTTTGGTTATCATAAAATTGTACTTTCCATGTTGGATCACTATAGTTAAAATCAGGATTTACATCTTTATTAGGCATAAGTGCATCATGAAGTGCATTTGAATTGGCACTACCATCAAATAAGTTCGCACCAATATCATCTTCAGGAGCACTTAAAGTAACCTCTGAATTGCTGTTTGCTGGTGCATCATCTTCAACTGTAACATTTACAGAACCAAAAGCACTGTCATCATCTGCATCAGTAATTGTAAATTTAAATTCTAAGTTATCAACATCTTTACCCTGCTCGTCGTGACGAATAGAATCATTCATTTCAACAGTATATTCACCTGTTTCAGTATTCATAGTAACACTGATAATTTCTTCACCATCAGCTATGCCTTTTAATGTATCACCATCAACCGTCCATTTAATTTCTGTTCCATCAGGTGTAGTAATTTTTGGTTGTCCACTTGCATCCCAATTAAAATCACCTTTTCCATTAGCACCATAGTTAAGTTCAACTGAACCTGTAGCAGTTACACTTTCAGCACCATTATATTCAGAGCCATTTTCTAATTGTGTTTCTGATAACCTTGCACCTGTATCTTCACTAATAGTTGGAACATCGTCAGTACCTGTAACGGTGATAGTTACAGTTTGTTCTGTAACACCACCTTCTCCATCACTTACTTTTACTACAAACTCTTCTGTAAGAACTTCACCAAAAGGAATATTTTTTGCACTTGTAAAAAGAGTATATGTATATTCTCCTGTTTCAGCATTTATTGTAAACATACCGTTTTGAGTCAAACCATTCTCTACGCTAAATGTTAAGTCAAAACTATCGTTATCTACATCTGTTGCAATTGCTTGACCTTTTACTGTTAAATCATCTGTTGTAGCTTCAAGATTTTTAACTTCAAGTGTTGGAGCATCGTTTGTACCATTGATAGTTACAGTTACTTCTTTTGTTACAACTCCACCATTTCCATCATCTACTGTTACAGTAAATGTATCTGTAAGAGTTCCTCCTTCATTTAACTGCTGAATTTCATCAAGAGTGTTGTCTAACTTGAATACATATTCACCTGTATTAGGATTTATAGTAACGGTTCCATAACCATTTGCAGTAGTTCCTTCTACGCTATAGCTAAGTACATCATCAGTATTTACATCTGTTGCACTTGCGTTACCTGTAACACTTACTGAATCTTCATTTATAGCTATATCTTCAACTGTAAGTTCTGTGTTGAATTTTACATCAACATCTAAAGCATCTTTAGTTTCTAACTTCTCAAAGTTACCACCTGTTGTAGTTTTGATAGTTGCTGTAAATGGAGCGTCTGTTACACCTTCTGTAGTAGATAAAGGGGCTGTTGTTGTAAAAGAAACAGAACTCTCACCTTGAGGTATGATAATCTCTCTTTCTTCTCCATTTATAACTACTGTTACTTTCATATCTGTTTGTGTAGGGTTTGAAAGTGCTAATGTATACTGAATTGTTCCGCCTTCAGTTACGGTTGTTGTAGTTGTACTTAAAGTTAGTGTTGTTATGTCAGTTGTGTCTAAAATAACTTGTGAAGTAAAATCTCCTGTAAAATTCTCATATTGTAAACCACTATTGTTTACATCTGTTACTTCTACTTTTACACTTCCGTTATCATCTTTAAATACATCTGAGTAATCTTCTGAAAAATTGTATGTATATGAACCTTGTCCATTTGAGTCTATATTTACATTTACATCAACTTTATCACCATTTGGTAAAGTAATAGTTACTTGTGCAACTCCACTTGAAAACTTACTTGTGCTATTTTCTAACTGAATTGTAAAACTAAAGCTACTATCGTCTTCTGTAACTGGATTAATGGTTACATTTGTTGTTGTAGATGGTAATGTTGTACTTGAATTGTCATTATTATTGTTGTTTCCTGAATTACCACTTTCTTGATTATCGTTTTCAAAGGCATTGTTGTTGTCATCTTTATCATTTAAATCTGAACCAATATCTGAAGAGTTGTTATCTCTATTATCAAAACTAAATACACCATTGTCATCTGATATAGCTGATAAATCTTCATTTAAAGTTTGTGTATTTTGAAGAGTATTAGATGCATAAGTATTAGACTCTATATTTACAAGTTCTCCATCTCTTGCTAAAAATCCATCTAGTTGCCCATCTGAAGATTCTGCTTCTTCTTCCCCTGTTGCAGTTTCTTCATTTGCTACATCTTCATTTGCTTGATTTGCTTCTTCTATTGAACTTAACCAACTAGCATCTACAAAATCTGTCTCTTCATTTCCAAATGTACTCTCATTTGTAGATGTGTCAAAAGCTAAACTTTTGGTACCTGATAAAACAAACTCTTCTAAAGTAACTGTTTGTAGTTGTAAGAAGTCTTCTGATGTATTACTTGCATCACCAAAAACTCTATCGCCTTGGTGTATTTCATCACCAACTTTCAATTCCCTTACAGAACCATTTTTATCTTCTATAAAAAAAGTTCCTTCAAAAGCTTCTACTGTTCCAATCAGAGTTGCCATTTTGTTTACCTTTATTTTATTATTTTTAAAATATTATCAGAAAAAAAAGTTTTTGTAAATCACCCGCGCGGGTGAGGAAAAAGAAGTTAAAAAATTATTTTTATGCATAAATTCTTATTTTTTGGGCAGAATAATGATAAAAAAATAACATTTTCTTCATTTGTTTTGTTTTAATTATTAGTTAAAATTATTTGTTATGTTGATTATTCTTTAACAAAGGGTTGCCCCTTTGTTAAATATTTTCTACATCATGTTGAATTTTAATAGTAACAGTTTCATCTGTATTAGAATGAAATATATCATATGTTTCATTGTCATTTGTTACTGTTTGTTTTGTCCAACCAGTTGTTTGAACCTCTCACGACCGAAGTCGCAAGATTCTTGCTTCTTAGAATGATAACTAGAGTTTAACACTTTAAACTCCCCGACATAGCACTCTCCACAAGCTTTAATTTCCCATGTTCCGTAGGTATTAGATTTTGTGCAGCTAATTCATCACGAGAATTAACACTACCACAAGCTTTACAAATCCATATTCTGTTATTTAATGCTAGGTTATTATTTATAGTTCCACATATACAAGTTTTAGAACTTGGATAAAATCTATTATGCACATATAATTCTCTATTGTGCCATTGTGCTTTATATTCTAACATTTGTCTAAACATACTCCAACCGCTTTGAGCAATATGTCTAGCTAACTTATGGTTTTTTAACATTCCTGATACATTTAAATCTTCAATTCCTATTACTTGGTTTTCGTTAATAATTCTCGTTGATATTTTATGTAGCAAGTCTTTTCTTTGATTTGCTACTTTTTCTTGTATCTTTACAACTATTTTTTGTTTCTTTAAATAGTTTTTTGATTTAGGAGTAATATCTCCCTTTTTTCTACTGTGTTGTCTCCTTGATAGTTGTTTTTGTTTTATTTTTAGATTTTTTAAAGCCTTTTCTAAAAACTTTGGATTTTTAATATCTTCAATTTTCCCACTATCATTTTTTATAACCATTAAAGAGGTTAAACCTAAATCTATCCCACATTTTGAAATTTGCACAGGTTTAGGTTTAATCTCTGTTTCATATGCAATTGAGATATAATACTTCTCATTTTTTCTTGAAATAGTTACATTTAATATTTTACCAATGATATTTAGTGATTTTGCAAATTTAATCCATTTTAATTTAGGTAATTTAATTTGGCTATCTTTTATTTCAATATTCTTATTTGTATAATTTGTTCTATAAGATTGGTAACTATCTTTTTTTGAATGAAATTTAGGAAATCCTGCTCTTTTTGAAAAAAAATTACTAAATGTTCTGTCTTGGTCTTTTATTGAGTTTTGCAGTGAAAATTTATCAGCATCTTTTAACCAAAAATATTGCTCTTGTTTTTTCATAAAAGTTAATATTTCACTTTCTCTTTTATATCCTAAAGTATACTCATCTAATTCTAATCTTTCTTTATTTTGTCCCAAGAAAAAATTATAAATATATCTTGAAACTCCAAATGTTCTTTCTATTTGTTCTATTTGAACACCACTTGGAAATATCCTTGTCTTATATGCCTTAATGACTATTTTAGTTTGTGTTAATTCTTTTGCAGGTATAGTCACTTACTTTTAACCTTTTGAGATTGTATATATTTCTTTATCTGTTCTTCATTGATGTCGCCAACTGTACTAATAAAATAGCTAGGATTCCACAAATTGTCTCCCCACAATTTTGATTTTAAATCAGGAAACTCTTTGAATAGAAATCTTGCACTATTACCTTTTAATGCTTTTACAATATTAGGGATATAGTGTTGTGGTTTGCACGATATTAAAAGATGAATATGGTCTTTATTTGTTTCTAATTCAACAATTTCAAATCCATTATCTAATGCAATTTGATACATCATTTTTTTTAATCTAATTTCAACATTGCCAAATAATATTTTATGTCGATATTTTACGCACCAAACTAAGTGATATTGAAGTGCATAAACATATCCTCTACCTTTTTGTATTTCCATTATTCATTATAACATATGTATATAATTAAAGCAACATATTATGGCATTTATGGCTTATATTTAAGAAACATATGTAAATATTTTCTCATCTTACTCACGATTGAAATCACGAGTGTGCGATGAGAGGGCATCAAGTGTATCTGAAGAGCTACTTACAACTGGCATATCATCAACAATTGTAACTTGCATTTCTACAGTTTCAGAGATATCCCCTGAAACATCTGTTGCAAAAATTG
>CAYJFN010000058.1:0-9047 GCA_964369325.1 uncultured Arcobacteraceae bacterium | reverse complement strand
GAGTTTAGTTGTAGTTTAAATACTCCAAAACTTTTGCCTACAAGCAAAACTTTGCCAAAAGAGTTTAGTATGATTTGGATTTTTTCAATGTAATTGCAACCAAAAAGTTCTATATCATAATCTTTGCTTGATTGGTTTAAAAAAAAGTCACGAACACAACCACCAACTAAAACTGGTGCTATGTTGTTTTTTGAAAGTTCCAATAGAACTTTTTGAAGCTCTATTGGAATACAGAAGTTATTTTGCTTCTTGTTTGTAGATGTGAACATCGCTTTGAGGATATGGAATTGTAACTCCAGCTTCATCAAATTTTATTTTTATATTTTCAAGTAAATCAAATTTTGTATCTAAGTAATCACTTGTATTTACCCAAGCATGAACAATAAAGTTTACAGAAGAATCTGCTAATTCACTCACACTTACTCTATTTGCTTCTTCTTGAAGTACTTTTTCATGAGTTGAGATAATTGAAGTTAAAATCTCTTTAACTTGTTTTATATTATCATCATAACTAACACCAATAACTAAGTCTATTCTTCTTTTTTCATGTGCATTTGCATTTGTAATACTTCCTGAAAGAATAGCAGAATTTGGTACTAGTATTTTTTGATTATCACCCGTTTTAAACTCTGTGTTGAATAGGTTTACTCCTGTTATAAAACCACTCTCTCCACCAGCTTCTACAAAGTCACCAACTTTAAATGGTTTAAAAAATACAATCATAACTCCTGATGCAAAGTTTGATAGCGAGTCTTTTAACGCTAATCCAATAGCTAAACCAGCAGCTCCTAAAATAGCTAAAAATGAAGTTGTCTCAACTCCTACTTGTTCTAATGCTGTTAAAATAACAACAATTAACAAAACATAATAAATGATGTTTTCAAAAAATGAAATCAGAGTTTGGTCAAACTTATCATTCTTTCTCAATATTTTTACAGCTAAATCTGTTACTTGTCTAACTATCCATTTTCCTACATAAAATATTACTATAGCAATACATATGTCCCATGCATAACCTAAAATTGTATCCACAATTACTCCTTATTTAATTAAATTTTTTAGATATGTAACAACTTCAGTAACTTCTACTTCAGTTTTTTCAAGTGTTTTTCTATCTACAATTTCTACTTTGTTTTCACTTAGTTTTTTACCAACTATTACTGCATATGGAAAACCAATAAGCTCAAAGTCACCCATTTTGAAACCAAATCTTGCTGCTTTTCTATCATCTAAAATTGTTTCAATACCATTTACTTTTAGCTCGTTATAAATCTTTTCGCCTGCACTTAGTTCATCTTCATTTTTTGCATTTGAAACAATAACATCAACCATAAAAGGAGCAGTCTCTTTTGTCCAAATACATCCTTTTTCATCGTGGTGTTGCTCAATTACAGCTGCAACTAGTCTTGAAACTCCAATACCATAACAACCCATAATAAAAGGTTGTGCTTTTCCATTTTCGTCTAAATAGTTTGCATTCATTGCACTTGAATATTTTGTTCCAAGTTGAAAGATATGCCCTGCTTCTATTCCTTTTGTGTATTCTAAAATTCCGCCACAACAAGAACAAATATCTCCCTCTTGAACAGCTACTAAGTCAAAATATTTTGCATCTTTTAAACTACTTAAATCTGTTCCTGTAAAGTGATAGTCTATTTCATTTGCACCACAAACAAGCCCTACTTCATCTTTTAGTTCATTGTCTATTATGAAGTTTGTATTTTGAGGTAGATTAAATGGTCCACAAAAACCTGCTACTAATCCTGCATTTAAAATCTCATCTTCACTTGCATCAACTAATTCTAAAGCATTTACTGCATTACAAGCTTTTGTCTCTTCTAGCTCATCGTTTCCTCTTACAAAAAATACTACAACTTCACTTTTCTCTTCAAAAACTGCTTTTTTGATAACTGCTTTGATTGATTGTGCTTGTGAAGTGCTTAAAAAGTTTGAAACATCTTCAATTGTTTTCATATCTTTTGTTAAAACTTTTTCTTGTTTTATTGGTGTATTTGTAGTTTCAAACCAGCTTGGTACAACTTTTTTTGCTCTAGTTGCTGCTTCTATATTTGCACCATATTCACAAGATGGACAAACAACAATAGTATCTTCTCCACTACTTGCAAGAATATGAAACTCCTTACTTCCACTTCCACCAATTGCCCCACTATCAGCTGCAACTACTCTAAAATTTAAGCCTAATCTTTCATAAACTCTTTTGTAAGTCTCTTCCATAAGATTGAACTCTCTTACTAAGTCTTCTTGACTAGAGTGAAAAGAGTAAGCATCTTTCATAAGAAACTCTCTTCCCCTCATAAGTCCAAATCTAGGTCTTGCCTCGTCTCTAAATTTTGTGTAAATTTGGTATAGATTAATTGGTAAATCTTTATATGAAGTAATTCTATTTTTAACTAAATCAACAACTGCCTCTTCATTTGTAGGAGATAGTACAAAATCTGCATTTTTTCTATCTTTAAATCTTAGAAGTTCACTTCCCATAGTGTTTGCTCTACCTGATTCTTCCCACAATGAAAGTGGTGTTACAAATCCAAATTGAACTTCAGCAGCACCTGCGTTGTCCATCTCTTCTTTTACAATTGCTCTAATTTTGTCTAAAACTATCTTTCCAAGTGGCAGGTAGTTATAAATCCCCGAACCAACTTGATTAATAAAACCACCTCTTACTAGATATTGATGAGATGGAAGTGTTGCATCATTTGGAGTCTCTTTTGTTGTTGGTATAAATAATCTGCTAAATTTCATTAAATTTCCTAATCCTTAAATTTTGCTGCGTGCTCACAGTGATGTAAAACATTTGAATCATTTTTAAGTCCAAAAACAGATTGAATAGAACCTAAAACTACATCACATTCTGAGTTTTTTGCTATATCTTTTATTCTAGTTGTTGGACGATGTAAAAACTCTTTAAGTACACTTTGACAAAGTTTTTTTACGTTTTCTTCATTTCCACTTCTAATAAATCCTTTTTTAATAGCAATTTCAACTCTTTTTTCTATTACTTCATCTGCTATTAAATACAGATTTTTAACAACAGGTTCTACTTCTAAAGATTTAAGCCAATCAAAAAACTCTTTTGATAAATCATTAACTATAGAGTAAGCCATTTTTGCTTTTTGTGCTCTTTGACTCATATTTTCATCTACAATATCTTGTAAGTCATCTACTGAATAGATATTTAGTTTTGGACTTGTTATATCATCTATGTCTCTTGGAACTGCTATGTCAAACCAATATCTCTCAAAATCACACTCTTGAACCATATTTTGTTTTATTATTGGATATGGAGCAGAAGTTGCTGTTACTAAAACAGGAATTTCATTTAACAATCTGTCTATATTTTCATATGGTTGCACATCTATTGGTTTGTCAAATGAGTCTGCAAGTAGTTTTGCTTTTTTAATGTTTCTGCTTATTAAAATAACCTCAAAGCCAGAAGATAGTAAGTGTTTAATTGTAAGCTCACTCATCTCTCCTGCACCAATAACTAAAGCTTTTACACCTTGTGTATTTTCAACTATGCTTTTTGCTTTTGCAACTGCTGTACTTGCAACTGAAACAGAACCTGTTCCTAAACTTGTAGCAGTTCTTACATTTGCAGCACATTTAAAAGCATAAGTCATAGCTCTTGTAATTGCTTGTGCACAAAAACCTTTTGCAAGTGAGAGTCTATAAGCATCTTTAAGTTGTCCTACAATTTGAGTTTCACCAATAACAAGTGAATCAAGAGCAGATGCAACTGAAAAAAGGTGGTGAATTGCTCCTGCATTTTCATATACATTTGCTCTTGTGTTTAAATCATCAAAATCTAACAAAGAATAATTTGCTAAAGCTTTTAAAATAGAAGTTTTTGCTTTATCAAGTTCTCTTACAGTAGTTATAATTTCAACTCTATTACAGGTCGATAAAAGCACCGCTTCTTTTACATTATAGTCTTCTAAAATTGTTTTTAAAAATGTTTCTTGTACTGCACTATCTGGAAAAGCTAACTTTTCTCGCATATGAATATCTGTATTTTTATGTGTAAAACTTATACTTAAATAGCTCATATTAAAACTCTCTTTCTATCATCGCTTTCATTATCATTACAAGCTCAGGGTTATTTTCATCTTTTAAGGCTTCAATTGCTTCATTTCCTAAAGCTTTTGCTTGTAAAATTGCATCTTCTAATGCTTTTGTATCTCTCATTTGCTCATTTATCCAAGCTATCTCTTCTTTATTTAACTCTTTTTTATACATTACTTCAAGTTTTTGTTTGTCTCGTGTTCTTTGGTGTAAAAATAGATATGGAATAGTAACTTTACCTTCTACAAAATCAAGCATTGCTGGTTTACCTAAAGTTTGTGAATCTTGTGTTATATCTAAAATATCATCAATCATTTGAAATGCAAGTCCAAGATTTTTACCATAAAGGCCATATTTTTCTTCATCTTTAGAAGCTAAAATAGCAGCTGCTTTTGCTGAAGCCTCTATTAGTGAAGCAGTTTTTTTATAAATCATATCTAAATACAAATCATAATTACTATTAAATTCTTTTGTCAAATCAACATCAATCATCTCACCCATACTAAGTAGTGTTACTGCATTAGAAACAGTGTAAGCAATTTTTGGATTCATTTGTGAAAGTTTTGTAAATGCTTTTGAATATAAAATATCTCCAAACATAATTGCTGTTTTGCTGTCAAAAAGTGCGTTTATAGAAGGTTTGCCTCTTCTTGTATCTGCCTCATCTATTACATCATCGTGTAAAAGTGAAGCTGCGTGAATCATTTCAACTATCGCACAAAGTTTAATTGACTCATCATTTATTCCAGCTATTTTTAAAATAAGTTTACTTCTTAGCATCTTCCCCGTTGCTAAAAGTTCCAAAAGTTTTAAAAGTTTTTCATCTTCGCACTCTTGAACAAAGTTTCTAATTTGATTTTTTACTAAACTTAACTCTTCCATTCCCACCCTTTTATGAGTCTAATCTACAGATAATCTCACCTGCAAACTCTATATATAACCCTTTTTTCATATTTTCTACTTCATCGCTATTTTCAAAAACATATTGAGAAATAACTCTATTTATATCAAAGTTCTCATCTTTATTTTGAGATAAAAGAAGCTCCATAACTGCGTATTTTTCAACAATTTTATCAAGTTCATCTTCAACTACTTCAGCACTTGCTTGTCTTGTTATATCAAAAAACTTTGACTTTGCACTTCCTGTAAAAATATCATCTTCATCTTCTAAAAAATAGTTTTTCATAGTATCTCTTTACTTTTGTAATCTTACTCTTACAGATTGAGCATGTGCAGTTAAACCTTCTGTATCTGCTAAAATAGCACAAGCTTCGCCTAGTTCATCTATAGCTTCTTTTGAGAAACTAATAATTGAAGATTTTTTCAAAAAGTTCTCTACATTTAAAGGACTATAAAACTTAGCTGTACTTCCTGTTGGTAAAGTATGATTAGGACCAGCAATATAATCACCTATTGGTTCAGGTGTATTTTGTCCTAAAAATATAGCTCCTGCATGTTTAATTTTACTTAATAGTTCAAAAGGATTTTGTGTCATAACTTCTAAATGCTCAGGTGCAATTTCATTCATAAGTTCAATTGCTTCATTCATATTTTGAGCAATAATAATAGCACCTCTTTCATCAATAGATTTTTGAGCTATGTCTTTTCTGCTTAAAGTTTTTAAATATTCATCTACTTCAATGCTTGTTTGCTTTGCAGTCTCTTCACAAGTTGTAATCATGATAGAACTAGCCATCTCATCATGTTCTGCTTGAGAAAGTAAATCTATTGCTAAATATTTTGCATTAGCGCTACTATCACTTAAAATTCCTATTTCACTTGGTCCTGCAATCATATCAATATTTACTTCGCCAAAAACAAGTTTTTTTGCTGTTGCCACAAAAATATTTCCAGGTCCCGTTATAACATCAACTTTTGGAATAGTTTGAGTTCCATAAGCCATAGCTGCAACTGCACTAGCACCTCCAACTTTAAAAACCTTTGTGATCTTACACAAATGACATGCTGCAAGTAGTAGTTCATTTACTTCATTGTTTGGTGTAGGTGTGCAAACAACAATCTCTTTTACTCCTGCAACAATTGCTGGAATTGCATTCATAAGTAAACTACTAGGATATGCAGCCTTTCCACCTGGGATATAAAGTCCAGCTTTATCAACTGGTGTAACTTTTTGCCCAAGAATTGTGCCATTATCTTCAAAATCTATCCACGATTTTGGTAGCTGTTTTTCATGATATATTTTGATTCTATCATAAGCTATATGTAAAGCATTTCTTAAATCTTCATCTAACTTATCATAAGCCTCTTTCATAGAGTTTGTGTCTATTAATAAATCATCATCACTTTGCACACTCCAATTATCAAACTTTTGGATATGTCTTTTTACTGCTTCATTTTTATCTTCAACTATCTCATCTATAATTTGGTTTACTATTGTTGAAACCTCTTTTATATCTGTCTTTGCTCTACTTAAAATTTGTTCAAACTCTTCTTTAAAATTAGAATCATTTGTGTTAATTATTTTCATACTAAACTCCTACTATTTAGCTATTTTTAAAATATCATTTACTATATCTTCACTACTTCTATTTTCAACTTCTACTACAAAATCAGCAAGTTTTTCATACTCAACTACTCTTAACTCAAAAAGTTTTTTAGCCTCTTCTAAATTTTGCAAAAGTGGTCGTTTTTTCAGTTTTTTATTAGCATTTGGTGATTTATAAATTCTATTTAAAATACCATCAAAAGATGATTTTAGATATATAATTTTTCCAAGATTTTTTAAATTTGGTCGCTTAAAAAAGCCTCCACCAATAGATATAATTGTATTATCTACACTAGTTTCAATCCAATTAGCGCACTCTTGTTCCAAGTTTCTAAAAAACTCTTCGCCATGTGCTTCAAAAATAGTTTTGATTTTTCTATTTTGTAAACTCATAATTAAATCGTCTGTATCTATTGCAAATTGCTTAGATTGTTTTGATAGTGCTCGTGCAATTGTTCCTTTGCCAACACCCATAAAGCCCATTAATATAATATTATTCTTTTTCATGAGATAGGATTATATCTAAATTTGTGTAAAGTTTTATAAAAGAGAATAAGAAAGTTTTGTGAAAAAACAATCAATTTTTTTATTAAAGACAAAAAAATAGTGTCAAACAAAAAGTTTGACACTATTTAGTAAGAAATAAAGAGTTGTTTTTAGTGAACATCTCTCCATATTTTAGCTTTCCATAACCAAGCAAAAATTGTTAAAATCACTAGATAAATTAAAAATTTTGGTCCTAGTGCTGCTCTATCATCTTTACTTGAATCTCCAACCTCAGTCATATATGCAATTACTTGATCTTCAGCATCTAACGTCAAACCAACTCTTGGCATAGCAGTACCATGAAGATATTTTTGTGGATCATTGATAAAACCATGTAAAAATGAATCACTTCTACTTCTAATGTATTGAGATAAATCAGGAGGAAGTTTTCCCATATAAGACTTTATATCTTTTGCAGGTGTAAATGAAGCCATAGTTCCATTTAGCATATCTCCATACTTAATTCCGTGACATCTTTGACAAGCATCTACAAATACTTCTTTATTTGTCATCTCTTTAGGAGCAATCGATTGTAAATATGCAACCATATCAGCAATCTCTTGAGGAGACATCCAATCATAATTTGGCATTGGATGAACTTTCTCTTCTTTAAAAACATGCCCTAATTTTGATGCAGCTGTAGGATTCTTAATATATGCTGCAAGAAAATCTGCATTATAAATCTTTCCTGCACTACTTAAATCTGGTGGAACAACTCCATAAGAAGCTGCACTTGTTGCGTGATCCATTACTTCTGGAAAGTCTTGAGACTTAATTGAGTGACATGCAATGCAGTTTGTTTGAACTAGTGTTGCACCATTTGTTGCATCACCTTTAATACCTTTTAATCCATCTACATCATTAAATGTATAATCAGGTGCAGCTACTTTTGGATGCATTTGTGAGTGAGCAAATGGCTCAACACCCCAATATGTAATAAGCGTTACAACTACTACAACTGCTAATATTTTTAATTCTCTCATTATACACCTCTCTTTTTAGCATCTGATTTCGTAATAAACGGTAGTGCTACAAATAAACCTATAAATACCATTGATGATGCAAATCCTATCCAAGCATTAACACCTGTTGGAGGTAATTTACCCCAAATTGTTAATATAATCAAATCAACTATTAATATCCAGAACCAGATAAAGAATTTAGGTCGTTTGTGAGCAGGTAAAACATCTGGGTCTTTATCAATAAATGGAAGAATAAAGAATATAACGTTTGCAAAACCAAATGCCACTAAACCAATATCAAATGCTTTAATAGGACCAACATCAAAGAAGAAACCTCTTAAAACTTCATATGACCATAAGAAATACCATTCAGGATAGATATGTGGTGGTGTTACCATGCTATCAGCAGGATCAAAATTTACTGGGTCCATTGCAAAGTTATAATGGAAAAATACTAAGTAGAAGTAAAAAATTAAAAACACACCTAGCACAGCAAAGTCTTTAGATAAGAAAACTGGCCAAAATGGAATTACTTTTGATTCTTTTTTATTACCAGCTAAATATTTTTCAGCTTCAGCATCAAAATCAATATCTTCTGATTCTTCATTATTAACATGAGGAACTCTTAATGTGTAAAAGTGCATTACAATAATTGCCATAATTACAATTGGCAATAAGAATACGTGCAACATATAAAATCTTGTTAATGTAGCATCAGCAACATTAAAATCACCTCTAATCCAAACAACAAGTTCATCACCAATAAATGGAACTCCACCAAATAAGTTTGTAATAACCATAGCTGCCCAGTAAGACATTTGTCCCCATGGTAACATATACCCAGAGAAACCTGCTGCAGAGAATGTTACGAACAATAACATACCTGTAATCCAAATCATCTCTCTACCTTTTTTGTAAGAACCATAGTAGATTCCTGCAAGCATATGTAT
>CAYJFN010000057.1:0-9053 GCA_964369325.1 uncultured Arcobacteraceae bacterium | reverse complement strand
TTTGCAGTTTTAAATGATATTTCAAATGAACATAAAACTCTAAATTTAGAGTTTGATAATCTTCAAGGTGCTTTAGAAAATGATTTAGTAATAGTAAAAAGAGTCTTTAATCCAAGACAACAAGGTTTGTCAAAAGTTGTAAAAATATTGAATTCAACTGTTCAAGATGTTTTAGTATTTTTTAAAGATAAAGCACTTTATACTGTAAAAGAATCAATGCTATTTAAAAATAAAACTTCTATACAAGGACTAAAGCAAGGAGATGTTTTTGTATACGACACTAAACAAGATTTGATAATTGAGCATTTTGGAAATATTGAAGATTCAAAAATAGATGAAAAAATTTCACTGTTTTTATACGGTGAAATTTATAGATTAAAAACACCAATTGATATAAATACAAATGATTTTGATTTGAATAATTATTCAAATAGAGTTGATTTAACACAACTTCCATTTTGCACAATTGATCCAAGTAGTGCAAAAGATCATGATGATGCTATTTATTATGATGACAAAAATTCTATACTTTATGTTGCGATTGCGGATGTTTCATATTTTGTGCAAGAAAACTCTGCTTTAGATAAACTTGCATTTAAAAAATCAACTTCTATATATCTTCCAAACAAAGTATTGCCAATGTTGCCACCAAGTTTAAGTGAAGAATTGTGCTCACTAAAAGAAAATCAAGTAAGATTTGCTTATGTTTTTAAAATAGTTTTAGATACAAAAGATTTAAATGTAAAATCTTCAGAAGTTTTTGAAGCAGTTATAAAATCACATAAAAATTTCTCTTATGGAAGAATTGATAGAGTTTTAGATGGGCATTTAGATCAATATGGTCAAAATGAGAAAACTATTTTTGACTTTTTAACCCCTTTGTATGAAGTAACTAAAAACTTTAGAAAAAAAAGATTAGAAAAAGGGTATGAGTTTAGAAGTAGTGAATTTAGACAAAGATTAAATTCGCAATATGAACTTGAGTCAGTTAGTGTAGAAGAGTCAACACCATCTCATCAATTAGTTGAAGAGTGTATGCTATTAGCAAATATAGAGGCTAGTAAAAAAGTAAATGAAGTTGCAATTTACAGAGTGCATGAAGAACCAACTTTTGAATCTATTTCAAAGCTTGTTGATTTGGTAAATGAACTTGGAATTGAGTGTAAAATGCAAGAAAATGTTCACGACACAATAACTTTAATTCAGAAAAAAGCAAAAGCAACAGTTTTTGCAAAAGAAGTTGATGAACTTATAATTCAATCACAAGTTCAAGCACATTATAACTCTACAAATTTAGGGCACTTTGGGCTTGGATTTAAATCTTATTCACATTTTACTTCACCAATTAGAAGATATTCTGATTTAGTTTTACATAGAATTTTAAAAACTATTACTACTCCTAAAGACATAGATGATATTTGTGCCCATATTTCAAATACACAAAGAAAAGTAGATCAACTTGTATGGGATTTTGAAGATAGAAAATATGCAAGATGGGCAAACAAACAAATAGGTAATGAGTTTAAAGCCTATATTGTGGATAAAGAAAAGGGTATAGCAAAATTTTATCAAGATGCTCAAGGGCTTAGAGTAGTTTTGGATAACTACAAAGCTCAACCACTATTTTCTAAACTAAAAGTAGCTATAAAAGAGGTGGATATTGTGTCAAAAACTATAGTTGCAAGTATAAAGTATTGAGTTTATAATGTATAGAAATGAGTTTGATAATATTTTAAAACAAGGTAAAACATTTAGTGCGTATATGTTTTATGGACAAGCAAACTACTTAATAGAGCAATACTCTTTAAATGTTGCAAAAAGTGTTGCTTTAAATGATGAAATAATAAAAGTTTATTACAATGAATATGACTTTAAGTATTGCAAAAACTTGCTTTTACAGTCGTCTTTGTTTGCTTCTAAAAATGTTTTAATCATAAAAATAGATAAAAAACTACCAAAAGCAGAAGTGGTTGAACTAATAGAGGCTTGCAATATAAACAAAGATAGTGTAGTTATATTTTGTTGCATGGGAGATAGCGATTTTAAAACTATGGAGAGTTATTTTAGCGTTAAAAACAATTCTGTAAGTGTTCGAATTTTCTCTCCTTTTGCAAATGAAGCTATTAAGATAATTGAAGAAAAGGCACAAGAACTAAATATCAAATATGAAATATCTGCTTTAAATCATTTATATTTCATGCATAGAAATGATTTGAGTTTAGCTATAAATGATTTACAAAAGTTATCAATTTTAGATGAAACAATAAGTTCAAAAGTTGTAGATATGCATTGTTTTGGTTTTGGAAGTGTTAGTTTAGAAGAGTTTTTGTATAAGCTTTTTAGTAAAGCAAGCATAAATAAAGATTTATACTATTTGCTAGAAGAAGGAGCAAATGAGATATATTTAGTAACACAAATATCATCTTACTTACAACAACTTTTTATGATAAATGCTTATGCAAGAACAATAGGAGCTCCTGTTGCAAAAGAAATTTTAGGATTCACTCCTCCAAAAAAGGTTTGGGAAGATAAATGTAAATTAGCAATTTCAATTCATCCAAAGAAGTTTCAAAACCTTTTTGAATTTTTAAATAATTTAGAATTAGAATTAAAAAGTGCAAAAATAAATGATCAAAATGCCTATATACAAGCAAAGCTAAGAAGTTTAAAAAGAGAATTGTTATAAAATAACTTAAAATCAAGAGGGAAAATAATATGAAAAACATACTAAAGTCGCCATTATTTATATTTTTGTCTCTTTTTGTGTTCGCATCTTTTATGCAAGCATCACAAAAAATAGGAATGGTTGTGGCAATCAAAGATGATTCTTGGATACAAAGAGATGGTAAAAAAGTTGATTTAAAAATAAAATCACCAATTTATCTAAATGATAAAATTTTCACAGATGAAAGTGGTAGAGTGCAAATCTTATTTGATGATGACACTTCTTTATCTGTTGGTAGTTCTTCTTCTATTATGATTGACAATTTTGTTTTTAATAGCAACAAAAAATCACAATTTTCTGCAAAAGTTTTTAAAGGGATTTCACGAGTAATAACTGGACAAATAGTTGAACAAAATCGTGAGGGCTTTAAACTTCAAACACCTTTAACAGTTGTTGGAATTAGAGGAACTATTTTAGCTACACAAGTAGATGGAAAAGAAGAAAAGTTTTATTTACAGCAAATTAAAGATGGAAATATAGTTGCAATTTCACATAAAAACGGTAATGATGTTGTGTTAAGCTCTGCGGGATATGATGTTGTTGCGAATGCTACAACACTAAGTGCTCCGAAACTTACAACAAAAGAAGAGAAAGAGTTTATAAAAGAGTCTTTAAAAATAGCAACAATTAAAAAGGATATACCAGAAGATGTTGAGTTTGAGGAGCATTTTGACTCTCAAGATGATCTTTTTGAGGAACCTGATATGAATATGGATGATGATATAGGTTTTGATGATGATTTAAATGAATCATTTGAAATGGATGACCAAGATTATTTGAATGAATCTCTTGATATGGACGATATGGATGACATTAATAATTTAATGGATGATATTGATGACCTTGATGATTTAGATGATGATATAGATGACTAAGGATTTGAAAATGAAACTTATACAATCAACAGTACTTATAATAGCCTTATTTAGTAGTTCTTTACTAGCACAAGAGTTATTAACTAAAGAGTATAAAGAACTTAAAGCAAAATCACTACAAGAGTATAAAGACAAAAACTATTTAGATGCTTATAATAGTTTGATGAAACTTTATAGACAAGATCCTCTTGATAGCTCTTTATATATTCCAATAGCAAGAGCTGCTTTTGGTGCTAAGAAATACAATCAAGCAGTTATGGTGTATGAAAGAGTTTTAGAAGAAAATCCTAATAACTCACAAATATATATAGAACTTGCATCAGTTTATAGTGCAATAAATGATAAAGAACAAACAAAATATTACCTAGAAATGGCACAAAAAACTGGGAACACTTCACAAAATATAGATAATCTGATAAATAGGCTCGAAAACAAAGACAAAACAACTTTTTGGCAAGGTGGTGTTAGAGTTGGTGCTGGATATGACTCAAACGCAAATAGAGGTGCTAGTTCAAGAGAGGTTGTATTAGGTGATTCGGCGTTACTTTTAAATAGTAGTTCACAATCTGAAGACTCATTATTTGCACAAGCAAATTTTTGGTTAAATTTTATAAAAAAACTTGATTCTAATAATAAACATATGTTAATTTCAGATTTAAATGTTTATTCTAAAGTGTATGAAGACAATGAAGTAAATGACAACAATTTAATATGGACTGAATATGCACTAGGAGTTAGAACTTATTTTGAGAAATTCTATTTAGATGTGCAAGGTGTAGTTGACTATGCAAACTATGATTTTGATACGGGCATTTACTCATATGGTTTGCAAGCTGATTTAAATGCAAAAGCTTATGAAAATCTACACTTAAAAACAGAACTTTCTATTCAAGATAAAAACTATGAAAGCAATAAAGATTATAATGGTTTATTAACTAGATTATCTCAAAGAGTAACATATGCATTAAATGAAACAGATTCAATAAGTGTTCAAGTAAAATATACAAATAGAGATACAAAACAAAATGACTATACATATGATGCAATTGATACACAACTAAGATATGCTCATGCATTAAATAAAGAGTTGTATTTAACTCCAAATATTGGATATGCATATAGAAAATATAAAGGTCCTGCAACTTCTTTTGAAACAGAAGATAGAGAAGACAAAAAAGTTTGGGCTGGAGTTTCTGGAATTTGGTATTTTAAGGATAATGTTTCTGCAGATATAAATTATAGATACACAGACAATGACTCAAATTCTGAAGTGTATTCATATTCACAACATACAACAACTTTGTCTATAACTTATCAATTTTAAAGTTTAAATTATGAAGAACAAGACCTTAAGTATATCTTACTTTATAGGGATTGGTATCTTCATATCTTTAATTGTAAGTTCTTTTTATATCTTTCAACCAACATTTGCAGTTTGGGTTGATAACAAAATTTATGACATATATTTAAGAAGTGATAAAAAAAGTGAACTTTCAAATAGTGTAGTCATAGTTGATATTGATGAAAATACACTAAAAAAAGTTGGGCAATGGCCTTGGCCTAGATATCTAAATGCAACACTTCTTCAAAATATTGTAAACTCTGGTGCTGCTAGTGTTGGCTTTGATATTCTTTTATCAGAACAAGATAGAACTTCTCCTAAACATATTCAAGAAAATCTAAAAAGATATTTTGATACAACAATAGAGTTTAAAGGTTTGTCAAAAGATTTTTATGACAATGATGAGTTGTTTGCAAAAGTTTTACAACAATCTCCTAGTGTGCTTGGAATGTATCTAAATTTTGATAACAAAAAAGATAGTTTAGATGAAAATTTTTCTAAAGATATTTCTTTATCTGTATTATCAAATCAAACTTCAAAACCTATTAGTGAGAGCTTGTTAATTGCAAACTATGCAACAACTCCTATAAAAGAGCTACTAAATTCTTCTAGTGTAGGATATATAAATGCTTTAGCAGATAATGATGGAGTTGTTAGAAAAATTCCACTTTTAATGGGGCTAAAAAATAGTTCAAATGAGTTAAAAACCTATCCAAATCTGTCTTTAGCAACACTTTTAAAAGCTTTTAATCAAGATAGTATAGTAGTAAAAACAAATGAAGATGGAATCAAATCTTTACAAGTTGGAACATATACTGTTCCTCTTGAAGCAGACGGAACATTTTTTGTAAGGTACAAAGGTGGAAAAAAAGTTTACAAATATATCTCTGCAGTTGATATTATTACAAATAATTTTGACAAAAAAGAGCTTGAAGGAAAAGTTGTTTTTGTAGGAAGTAGTGCAACAGGACTTCTTGATATTAGACTTAACCCTTTTGATACACACTATCCTGGAGTTGAAGTTCATGCTTCTATTGTTGATAATATTTTAACAAATCATTTTATAAATGTTCCATCTTACACTCCTGGTATGCAAGTGGTTTTAATAGTGTTTTTTGGAGTTGTTTTATCAATTTTGTTCGGAAAAATCTCTACTTATTTTCTTCTTTTTATAGTCGCTATTTTTAGTGTGAGTTTTTGGTATGTAGGGCAATATTTATTTACACAAGGTATTTTTATCTCACCATTGTATCTATTTTTAGTGATATTCTTGCAAACTATTTTTATACTTTTTAGTAAGTTTATTTTTGAATCATTAGAAAAATCAAAGATAAAACAAGCCTTTTCAAGATATGTTTCACCAGTAGTTGTTTCGCAAATTGCAAATAGTGGAATAGATGTTTTTAAAGGAGAGCAAAAAGAAGTTACTATTTTATTTACAGATATCAGAGGATTTACAACATTAAGTGAAAAGCTAAATCCAGAAGATATAGTAAAACTTTTAAATAAATACTTTACACCTATGACTGCAATTATTAAACAAAATCATGGAACAGTTGATAAGTTTATAGGTGATAGTATTATGGCTTTTTGGAATGCACCTTTAGATGTAGAAGAGCATCAATATTTAGCAATACAAACAGCAATTAAGATGCAAGAAGAGTTAAAAGAGTTAAATAAAAAACTAAAAAAAGAGTTTGATGTAGAGCTTTCTTTTGGGTCTGGTATTCACACAGGTTTTGTGTATGTTGGAAATATGGGTTCCGCTGAGCTGCTTGATTATACTATTATTGGAGATAGCGTAAATATAGCTTCAAGAGTTGAAGGATTATGTTCAATTTATGGTTTAAACACAATTGTAAGTGAACAAACTATTTTAAACTGTAAAGATAAATACTACTATTTAATCATTGATGAGATAAAAGTAAAAGGCAAAAGTAAAGCTGTGAAGATTTATTACCCAATAGATTTAGAAGTTGCAAAACAAAGAAAAGAAGAGTTTGAGTTGTATGAAAAGGCATACAACTTTTATATTAAAGGTGAACTTAATATTGCTTTTGATATTTTTCAAAAACTATACAATGATTATTTGCAAAAAGATACAAAGAATTTATATACAGTACATCTAAATAGATGTAAAGATAATTTAGATAACTCATAGGAAAAAATATGAAATTAAAATTTTGGGGAATTCGTGGAAGTAACTATGTTTATAAACCAGAAAATATAAAATATGGTTGTAATACAACTTGTATTGAAGTCAATGATGATGAAGACAACATCATAATTTTTGATGCAGGAACAGGTATTTATAACTTATGTGAAGACATATTAAAGCGAGATATTACAAATAAAACTATACATTTGCTTTTTACTCATGCTCATTGGGACCATATCCAAGGGCTTCAAAGTTTTAGCATTTTCTTCAAAAAGAATTGGACTATAAATTTATATGCAGTAAAAAACTTTGGACAAACAGGAGTTGAAGCACTATTTCATAAAATCTTTGATAGTGGACAATGCCCAATTCCTAAAGAGCTATTTTCAGACAATATCTATTTTCATGAATTTGAAGAAAATAGCACTTTTAATATAGGAAATACTATCGTAAAAACAATTGAGTGTAACCACCCAGGTGGAAGTACAGGTTATAGGCTTGATAACAATGAATGGTCTATGTTTTTCAATGGTGATCATGAGCATACTTCAAAATATGATGAGAGTATTAAAAATATTTTAAAAGATATAGATGTTGCTATTGTTGATGCTTCTTATACAATTGAAGATTATCAACACCATATTGGTTGGGGCCATACACCAATGGAGACATGGATAGATATAGCAAAACAAACAAAGATAAAACATCTGATTTTTACACACTTTTCTGTTAAATACTCAGATAGATTTTTAAATTCGATTGTGCCAAAATATGTAAAATTAGGTACTCCTGAAAGTATAGTATCTTTTGCGTATGAGAATTTAGAAATATCTCAAACAAATAGACACTATGTTCCACAACTTCAAACACCATTTGAGTGGGTATATGAGTTTATGGAAAAAGTTTCAAAGTATTATGATGTTTCAACTATTTTAGATGTTGTATTAAGTGAGGCTAGAAAAATATCAAATGCAGATGCGGGAACTATTTACTTAGTACAAGAAAATAAACTTAGTTTTGAATATACTCAAAATGATACTTTATTTAAAGATTACAAAGACAATAAACACCTATATGTCTCTTCAAAAATGCCAATAAACGATAGTTCAATTGCAGGATATGTTGCTAACAATGCAATTTTACTAAATATTGAAGATGTTTATAAACTTGATAGTAGTACACCTTACGCTTTTAATAAATCTTTTGATGAAATAACTGGTTATAAAACACAATCAATGCTTACAATTCCACTGTTTGGTACATCTTCAGAAGTAATTGGAGTAATACAATTAATCAATAGTATGAATGATGGCAACAAGAGTTATTTTACAAGAGATGTTATTGATAAAATCCAACTTCTTACAATAGTTGCATCAAGTGCAATTAAAAAGGGTCAAATGTCTATTGATTTGGTTATGAGAATGATTAAAATGAGTGAGTTAAAAGATCCAAAAGAGACAGGAATGCATGTAAAAAGGGTTGGTGTAATTGCTGCTGAATTATATGCACAATGGGCAAGAGTAAAAAATATTGATTATGATGAGGCAAAAATTTATAAAGATACTATAAAACTTGCAGCAATGCTGCATGACGTCGGAAAAGTAGGTATTCCTGATGCTATTTTAAAAAAGCCAGAAAAACTTACGAAAGAAGAGTTTAAAAATATGCAACAACACAGTTACATAGGTGCAAAACTTTTTGGAAATTCACACTTGTTTTTAGATCAAATGTCATATGATATTATTTTGCACCATCACCAAAAATTCAATGGTAAAGGCTACACAGGTTCAAGCGATATTCCAATTTTAAGTGGCAATGATATTCCATTATGCGCACAAATTACATCAATTGCAGATGTTTATGATGCGCTTAGTTCTAAAAGATGCTACAAAGAAGCTTTTGAAAAAGAGAAAGTTTTAACTATTATGAAAGAAGAATCAGGCAAAAGTTTTA
>CAYJFN010000056.1:0-9066 GCA_964369325.1 uncultured Arcobacteraceae bacterium | reverse complement strand
AGGCTTCTTGGGAAACCAAGGAGCCTTTTTATTTAAGTGCTTAGTTTTAACTTCTTTGTTATAATTGCATTTTTAATGCAAGGAAAATAGTTTGGAACTACTACTAATAATTGACACAGAAAATCTAAAAGACAAAGAAATCTTTGAAAAACATCTAAAAAAAGAGGGTTTTAACCCTGTAGAAAATGAGCAGTTTGTTTATACTGCAACATCAACTACTACAACATACGCAACAAAAGCTTATATTTTAGAAGTTGTAAAAGTGGCTTTAGGTAAAACGCAGTTTGACTCTTGTAAGTTGATTTTTCAACTAGATGAATTACCTTTTCAAGCATATAAATTTGATAAAGCACAAAATAGTTTTGAAGAAGCGAACTAATGCAAAATATATTTAACTTTTTTAAAGAGAAAAACAGTTGTGAACTTTTAATAGTAAATGATGACAAACAAGCACAAGAAGCAAATGATGTAGTAAATTTTCATGGTTTCAAAGCTTTTGTTTTAAGTGATTTTAGAGCAAACTTTGGTGATGATTTACTCTCTTTTAGTGAAGAGTTACAACAAATTACAAAAACACTAAATGAATACTACTCTTATAAAAAACAAAACAAAATTTTAATAGCACCAATAAGAACAATAAGTTTTGCAATGCCAAAACAAGAGTGTTTTGATAGTTTTGAAATAGCATTTGCACAAACATTAAATATAGAAGAGTTTAAAACTAAGCTATATAACTGGGGATACTATTTTGTCGATATTGTTACAAGTGAAGGGGAGGTTTCTTTAAGAGGAGATATTTTAGATATTTGTCCACTTGGTTCAAATCTTGGATACAGAGTTTCATTGTTTGATGACGAGGTTGAAAGTATTAGAGAGTTTAATATAGAAGATCAAAAATCAAACAAAGAAGAGATTGAATCTTTTAAAATCACACCTGCATTTTTAGCACTAAATAGTGAAAACTTTGACAAAATAAATGAAGAGATACAGCAAGTTCAAACAGATGCTTTTATTCAAGATATTCACTCTTTAGGTTTTTGGTATTTAGATGATTTAGGTGAGTATTTACCTTTAAGACTAAACTCATATATTACTTACGAAGCACTTGATGAACTAGAAGAGGCTTATATTTTTGAAGTAAAAAGAGTAAACAAAGAGAAGTTTTTAACTTTGCCAAAAATTAGTAAAACAAGTAGTTTTGTACCAGTTAGTCCTGCAAACATAAAAGAGTTTTTAACTTTCCATGATGGTAAGAAAATCACAATTATTAGTTCAACTGAGGCTAAAATAAAGGCACACGATTTAGATTTACTTGATAAAAGAATAAAGTATTTACTTGAAGATTATATGATAAATCTTGTAAGTGATGATGAGGTTATTGTCTCACTTAATAAAACTCATAAACAAAGAAAGAAAAAACGAGTAAGACTTATTTTGGATGAGTTAAAAGTTGGGGATTATGTAGTTCATGAAGAGTATGGTATTGGTCAGTTTAAAGGCATAGAACCAGTTACAGTAATGGGTGCAAAAAGAGATTTTGTAAAACTACTTTATGCAAACGAAGATAAACTCTTTATACCTGTAGAAAATATTGATATTATAGATAGATATGTTGCAGATGGTTCAAGCTATGCAATGCTTGATAAGCTAGGCAAAGGAAGTTTTGCAAAACTAAAAGAGAAAGTTAAAGAGAAACTTTTTGCTATTGCAAACGATATTATAAGTCTTGCAGCTGCTAGAGAACTTGTAAATGGAATTGTGATAAATACAAATAAAAAAGCACTTTTAGACTTTAATTTAAGTGCAGGGTTTGATTATACAAAAGATCAAAAAAGAAGTATCAATGAAATTTTTAGTGATTTAAATAGTGGTAGAGTAATGGATAGACTACTTAGTGGTGATGTTGGTTTTGGTAAAACTGAAGTTGCTATGAATGCTATTTTAGCAGTCTTTTTAGAAGGGTATCAGTCTCTTTTTGTTTGTCCTACAACACTTCTTGCATCACAACATTTTAATAGTATGCAAAAAAGATTTGAGCCATTTGGTATAAAAATGGCAAAACTAGATGGAAAAACAACAGCAAAAGAGAAAACTCATATAAAAAAAGGTCTTGAAGATGGAACTTACAATTTAGTTATAGGCACTCATTCACTGCTTGAAATTAAGACAAAAAACCTTGCACTTGTAATTATAGATGAAGAACATAAATTTGGTGTAAAACAAAAAGAAAAGCTAAAAAACTTGCGAGAAGATGTGCATATTTTCTCAATGAGTGCAACACCAATTCCACGAACACTTAATTTAGCTCTTAGCAAATTAAAAGGTATGAGCTCACTTCTTACACCTCCTAGTGAAAGATTGGGAGTGAGAACTTTTGTAAAAGAGTACAGCACTTCTTTAATAAAAGAGATTATTCTAAGAGAAAAAAGAAGAGGAGGGCAACTTTTTTATGTGCATAATAATATAGCTTCTATAGAGGCAAAAAAACAAGACTTACTTGAAATTTTGCCAAATATTAAAATAGAGATTATCCACTCACAAATCAAGCCACAATTAGCAGAGCAAATTATTGATGATTTTAGTGAAGGTAAATTTGATATTTTACTTGCAACTTCTATAGTTGAATCAGGGCTTCACTTACCAAAAGCAAACACTATAGTAATAGATGGTGCTGATAGATTTGGAATAGCAGATTTACACCAATTAAGAGGAAGAGTTGGACGAAGTAACAAAGAAGGCTTTTGTTATTTTGTAGTTGAAGATAAGAAAAAAATTACACCAGATGCTATAAAAAGACTAGTTGCTCTTGAGTCAAACTCATATTTAGGAAGTGGAACAGCTCTTGCTCACCAAGATTTAGAAATTCGTGGTGGTGGGAATATCATAGGTGAAGCACAAAGTGGGCATATCAAACAAATAGGGTATGGGCTATATTTAAAAATGCTTGAAGATGCACTTGCAACTTTAAGTGGAGATGAAAAAGCTATTAGTAAAACTGTAGATATAAAACTTGCGATTAGTGCTTATATAAATAGTGACTATATAAGTGAAGATAGAGTTAGACTTGAACTATATAGAAGACTTAGTAAAGCTCAAAGCAAAGAGAGTGTTTATGAAATAGAAGAGGAGATGGAAGATAGATTTGGTAAACTAGATACTACTACAAAACAGTTTATTGAGCTAATTTTAATTAAAATCCATGCTACACAAAAAGAGATTAAAATGATTTCTAGTTATGAAATGAACATAACTTTTACAAAAAAAGATGAAACAAAAGAGACTATAAAAAGCCCAAGCAAAGATGATGATGACATAATAGCTACAACTTTAAGCTACTTAAGAAAATAAAAAAAGCTTGAATAAATCAATCTTTTTTTTCAAAATTTTGGGAGAAATTGTCTCGTGTCAGATGAAGTCTAGTTTTGTACAGTTAAAAACAAAATTGGTATTTGATGATTTTTCCAAATATAATTAGCAACATCAATTCCGCTTTTGCGTGAATTAAGATTTATATCAATAATAGCTAAATCAGGAATTTTACTATCTATAAAATTTATTGCTTGTTCATAATTAGAAGCAATTGCGCAAACATTTAACCCCATATTTTAAAGTTTTTCTTCTAAAGATAGTGCTAAAATAGCTTCATCTTCTACAATTAAAATTTCATGCGATTTGTTAAATACTAAGTTTGATACCACTTTTGCTCTCTAATAATTTTATTTTTTAGAATTTTATATAAAACGAATTAAAAAAGTAATAAAATATTCTAATTATAATAACTATTATCAAATTTTAATATTACTTTGTATAAAATTCCAAAAAAATAAAAAAGGGAGTGTTCTTTGAATTTTTATAGGGTAGGTATAGGAAGTGTTTTAGGTTATATATTAACAGCACAATTAATTATTGCAATGACTATAATATTACCGTTTGATAGCAAAGCAGAGTCAATATTGTTTTCAAACTTAATGTCGTTTGCAATTTGGGTAGTTTTATTTGTATATTGTTTTAGAAGTATAAGTATTAAAAATCTTTTAATTCAATTTATCAGCTTAGGAATAGTTCTTTACTTTTTTAATGAATATTTTGGGAGAGCAATATAAATGATAAGTAGTGAATTTAGAAAATCAATGACTTGGATACATACTTGGTTAGGATTACTAGCTGGGTGGATTTTGTATGCAGTGTTTTTTACTGGTACAATTTCGTATTATCATAAAGAGTTATCTATCTGGATGAAGCCAGAAACAGTTCAATCAACAGCTACAGAAAACACTTCTTTAGTAGCTGCAAAAGTTGCAATGCAGGCATTGAAAAATGTAGATATGTTATATGTAACATTACCAAGCCAACGCCAAAACACCATTTCTACAATGAATATTGCAACAGATCCCGAAACAAAAAAAAGAATGAAAGTATCAAAAAATTATGATGCCACAACAGGTGAAGAAATAGAAACAAGGAAAACAGCAGGAGGAGGGTTTTTATATAAATTTCATGTTAATCTTTATGGAGTACCTAAAAATGTAGGAGAATGGATTGTAGGTATTGCAACATTCTTTATGCTTATAACAATAGTTACAGGAGTTTTAATTCATAAAAGGATATTTAAAGATATATTTGTGTTTAGACCTGATAAAAAAATAAGAAATTGGATGGATGGGCATATCTTAATATCTATTGCAGCGTTGCCATTTTTTATAATGATTACATATTCTGGATTAATTTTGTCTCTAAAATTCATGATGCCTTGGGCAGTTGAAGCAAATTATGATAACTACAGAACTTACAATCAAGAACTAAGAAAAGATTTAACAGCTCAAAATGCTCAGCCTATTAACACAATTCAAGAAACTAAAAGCAAACAAGAATACAATAAAGAAAATATGTCAGAAAAAAGAGAAAAAAGAGATAATAGTGAAAATAGAAAGAGTAGAAATAAAAAGCAAACTGTAGATTTTAGTGAAGAAAAACTTGCTGAAATTTATAAAAAAGCAAATGAGATTTGGCCAGATAATATTGGAACTTTTCAAATAACTAAAGATGCTAAAAGTGGAAATATAACAGTTACATTTAGACAAAAAAATCATAATACAATATTTTACTCAAAAGCTGGTATGAGATCATTAGTGTTTGATGGGAATAGTGGAAAGTTAAAAACAAAGATAGATGAGCACTACACAGATAATGCTATTTTAGCAACTCAAGCAAGTCTTATGTCTCTACATTTTGCTTGGTTTGCAAACTCTGCAACAAGATTTGCTTTCTTTGTTTTTGGAATTTTAGGAACTTTAATAATTGCAACAGGACTTGTTTTATGGAGTAAAAAAAGAGAGTCAAAATATGAGAATAAAAATCATATTGGTTATAGAATAGTTGAAGTTTTAAATATAGGAACAATAGTTGGAATGTTTATAGCTTTTTGTGCATATCTTAGTGCAAATAGATTTTTACCAGTTGATATGGAAAATAGAGCAGTATGGGAAATAAATATATTCTTCATAGCTTGGCTTACTGCTTATATTTGGGCAAGCTTAAGAGGTAAAAAAGCTTGGATGGAACAAGCACTGTTTTGTTCAGTGTTCTTTATAGCATTGATTTTTATTAATTTATTTACTACAAATATTACTTTATCACAGTACTTACACGGAAATGCTTTCTTTATTTACTTTGATGCTTTCTTCTTAGTGTGTGCAGGATTGTTTTACTTTGTATATAAAAAAGCAAAAAACAAATTAGGAGTGAACAATGCTAATTAGTATATTTTTTGTTTTTGTAGCAGCAAGTCTTTTAATGCTTAGCTATAAAAAACACTATTTAGAAGTTATGAATAAAGAAATACCAAATAAATATATCTTGTATATTGCAAATATTGTTGCATCTATATTGTCTTTATATTTTGCAATATATAGCTTTGGACTATCTTTGGGAATAACATATTTTGTTGGAGCATATGGTATTGCAATAGTTTTAATAGCTTTAATTCTTGCATATTATAAAAAACTACTTATTCCTTTAACAGCACTTTCTTTACTTTTAGGAATAGGTTTGAGTTTTATATAAAACTTTATCAACTACAAGTAATTTTACTTGTAGTTGTTTGGTTATTAAAGCATTATAAGTAGTGTTTTGATAATCAAACAAACTGTTTGGTTTTGTATTGTGTAGGTAATAACTTTGAATGAGTTATTTTGGTGATTGAAGTTAACTCTTTAATCAATGTGTTTTATAGTAATAGGGCTATAAATTATAAAAAGGTAAAAATATGAAATTAGCTAAATTAGTTTTAGTAGGAGCATTAAGTACTAGTGCATTATTTGGACATGGTTTATGGGTGAATGCTATTGAAGCAGATTCTAAAAAAGGTAAAAGAGTTATGGTTAGTTTTGGGTTTGGATATAAAGCTCCTATAGATTACGCTTTACCACATGACTTAGGAATGAAAGCATTTGATTTAATGACTCCAGATGGTGAAAAAATAAAATTACAAGCTCTTAAAAAGAAGCCTGAAACTGCATATGAATCTGATGCATTAACAATAAAAGAGGCAAATTTAGCATTACAAAATATTAATTTAACTGAAAAAGCAGAAAAAGGAACATATGGTATTGCTTATGAAAGACCATCAAGAACTTTAACAACTTATATTAACAAGAAAGATAAAGAGAGCAAATCTAACAAACCTGTTGATAAAATCAGAGATTTAAAAGAAGTTGTTTCTCAAACAGTAAGCACAAATTTTGGTAAAGCATACTTTACAAATAAAGAGTTCTCTAAAGCTAAGGCAATTGGACATAAAATAGAAATTTTACCAGGAAATGATTATACAAAATTAAATGTTGGAGATACTATTGAATTAGAAGTTTTATTTGATGGAAAGCCACTTAAATCTGGTTATGTTACAGCAAAAAATGCAAAGAACTCTGGAGAAAACTCATTCTTTGGAAAAATCAGAGATGGTAAAGTTAAATTCTTTTTAAATAACAATGGACAATGGATTTTTGAAGTTAATCATGATGAAAAAGATAAAAACATCACTAATTCATATAGTACAAGCGCTTCTTTAAATATTAAATAAATTATCAAAACAAGACAAGTTTTCTTGTCTTGTTTTAAATAGGAAGTAAAAGATTCATTTTTTTATACAAAGCTTGATACTTTTCATTTGAAAGAGAAGTTTTATACGAAAGTATTTCTAAAGCTAGTTTTTCATCATTTTTTCTAAAAGGTACTTGAAAATGCTTAATGCTATTTTGTACAAATCCAAGTTTTGTATAAAAGTTTAGTCTTCTTTTTGTTGCTTCATCTACTACTGGCTCTATTTCTAAAATTATATTTGAGTACTTTTCTAAAAAGACATTCAAAACTTTTGAACCATAGTTTTGTCCTCTAAGTTCAGGATTTATAGCAAGGTGTTCTATAAAGATAAAATCTTCAATTTCCCAAAAAGTTAATATACCTACAAACAAATCATCATCAAAAATAGTTAAAAACTTGTATTGTTCTTTAAAAAAAGTCTTTTCTTGCTCAGCTATAACTCTTTTTTCACTACTTGGAAAAGAGTCTTCATAAAGTTTCCAAGCTTTTTTAAACTCTTTTTGCAAGGTTGAATTTATGATAATAAAGTTCATTTATGTAATCCTAAAGTAAAATAGTATATTGTTTTGAAATATAACTATATGTTCATTAATATTTCGTTAATATAAAGTTAAAATTGGGTTTAAGTTGATAGTTTATAATTTCAATATGAGATTTAAAAAATCATCAACTAAAAACAAGGAGTTCAAAATGAAACTTAGTACAAAAATACTTTCAACTGTAGCAGTAAGTGCAATTTTAGCAACATCTGCAAGTGCTTATGGAATGGGTCAAGGAAAAGGTGGATGGGATTGTCCACTTGGAATGAATGGAAATTGTCCTCAAGGTATGAACCAAGGCTATGGTAAAGGAATGATGGGTCAAGGCTATAACAAAGGAATGATGAGACAAGGTCAAGGTAAAGGAATGAGAGGTGGTTGTGGAATGAGTAAAGGTCAAGGTGGAGCAGGAATTATGCCTTTACTTAGACAAATCAATTTAAGCGATAGCCAAGTTCAAGAAGTGCAAAAAATTATGCAAGATGTGCATAAAGATATGCCTTCTAAATACAATGCATTTAGCAAAGATGGATTTGATAAAGATGCTTATGTAAAACAAATGCAAGACCAAAGAGATGCTAGAGTAAAAAGACAAGCAGAAGTAATTGATAGAGTTTATGATATACTTGATGATAAACAAAAAAATCAGTTACGAGTGTTAATGGATTTAAAAGAAGAAAGAATGAAAGAGAGATTTAACTTTGATAAAAATAGGAATGGTGGAAGATGACGCTGAGCTTGCTAGCGTTCTAACTGATTACTTAAAACAATTCAATATAGAAGTTACAAACTTTGAAGAGCCTTTTTTGGCTCTTTCAAGTTTGCGTTTTCAAAAATTTGATTTGATTATTTTGGATTTAACACTTCCTGGAATGGATGGGTTAGATGTATGTAAAGAGATACTTAAAAATTATGATATTCCAATTATCATAAGCTCTGCACGAAGTGATATTACAGACAAAGTTGCAGCTTTGCAATTGGGTGCTGAAGATTATTTACCAAAACCTTATGACCCAAGAGAGCTTGAAATTCGTATAAAAACAATTTTAAGGCGATTTAACAAAAATAGTAATACTCAAGAAAACTCTACAATAATAGAAGAAAAAGATTTCAGCTTTGATGAAGATAGAAAAACTATTTACAAAAAAGGTGAGTTTATAAAACTAACTGCTGCAGAGTATGAAGTGTTACTTCTATTTTTAAAAAGAGAAGGTTTTGTTGTAAGTCGTGATGATATTTTTGAAAACTCTGATTTACTAAATAGTGATTATGACAATGTTGGTTCACTTGCAGTAATTATTAATCGAATTAGACAAAAAATAGAAGATGACCCAAAACATCCAAAATATCTTCATACAATTAGAGGAATGGGGTATAAATTTATACAATGAAAAAAGACTCAATAATTTTTACAATAACTGTTAGTTTT
>CAYJFN010000055.1:0-9072 GCA_964369325.1 uncultured Arcobacteraceae bacterium | reverse complement strand
TACACCTAAAAACATTGCAATAAAAATATTTTTAAATTTAATTGTATAAATAGCTGTAACAACTGCTGCAACTATTCCGATTATTCCGTTTGCTAAAATACCTGGAATAATTAGTGAAATTAAAATAGTTCCAGGAAGTGCCTCCATAAATTTATGAAATCGTCCTTGTTTTGGGAACTTATCTGCTAAAATTAATCCACCAAATCTTAATAAATATGTAATAAGTGCTGCACCAAAAATTATAATTAAAGATGAAGATAAACTAAATTCACTCACGCTATCTTCTCCTTTTTTGTAATAAAAGCAGCTAAAACTGCCCCAGCAACTCCTCCAAAAAAGATATACCATTTTCCAGGAATTATCCACTCTACAACTACTGCCACAACTGCGGCTAAAAGCCAAGGAAATAAATCTTCATTTCCTCGCCATAAATTAACTGTAAATGCCGTAAATACTGCTAAAAATGCAAAATCCAATCCTAAAGTTTCTGGATTTCCTATAATTGCACCTAACTGATGTCCTGCAATAGTACCAAATGACCAAACAACTAATAAACAAAGACCTCCACCAAACAAAAACCAAATTGATACAGGATTTTTTCTTTGTTCATTCATAGTAACTGCCCAATTTTCATCTGCAACTAAATGAATAATCATCATCTTTTGAGATAAAGAAGCATCTTTAAATAAAGGATTTAATGATGCACATATAAGTAAATATCTTAAATTTATAACAAATACTGCTACAAGCATAGATAAAATCTCAAGATTTTCTTGCCACATTTCAGCCATTACAAACATTGATGAACCTGCAAAAACAGTAAAGTTCATTAGCATTAACTCAAATACACTAATTCCTTTTTGAGAGGCTAATACTCCCAAAACACTACCATAAGCCATAACACTTGGTGCAATAGACAAATTTGCCAATGCACCTTTTGTTAAATCATTTTTTTTATTCATTATTCCCTCTATAATAAATTTGTTTTGTGATTTTAAAAAAGAAAAGAAAGAAAAGAAGATTTTAATTAGAAAGTAAAATCTTCTCCTAAATAGTGAAGTCTAACATTTTCATCACTTTTAATAGATTCTGCATTTCCAGAGGCTAAGACACTTCCACTTTTCATAACATAAGCTCTTGTACATATTTGTAAAGTCTCTCTTACATTGTGGTCAGTTATTAAAACCCCTATTCCACTTTTGGCAAGGTCATAAATAATCTCTTGAATATCTTTTACTGCAATTGGATCAACTCCTGCAAAAGGTTCATCAAGAAGTAAAAACTTTGGCTGAGACACTAAAGCTCTTGCAATTTCAGTTCTTCTTCTCTCTCCTCCTGAAAGCGAAACACCCATTCTTTTTCTAATTGGCTCAATATTAAAAACTTCTAGAAGTTCATTAACATATCTATGTTGCATGGCTTTGTTTTTATAAGCTATTTGAGCTGCAAGCATTAAATTATCTTCTACGCTCAAATCCTTAAATATAGATGATTCTTGAGGTAAATATCCTATTCCTTTTAAAGCTCTTTTATGTAAAGACAATGAAGTTATGTTTTCATCATCAAAAAAAACTTCTCCGCTAGTTGGTTGAACAAGTCCACAAACGGTATAAAAACTTGTTGTTTTTCCTGCACCATTTGGACCTAGAAGACCAACAATTTCTCCACTACTAACTTCAAACGAAATGCCATGTAAAATTTGTGTTTTTTTTATAGTTTTTGTAATATCTTTTATCTGTAATTTATGCATAAATAGTATATAACCTTTTATTATCTAATTTTTTAATTTCAATTTTTATAGTCTCAAATCCATACTCTTGTAATAATTCTTCTAGAGTATCATCTCCCCATTCTACTAAATGAACACCTTTTTTTTCAAATTCTTCTAATAATCCAAGTGAAATAAACTCTTCTAAGGATTTGTTATATACATCATAATGATAAAATCCATTATCATAAACATTTTGTAAACAAAATGTTGGTGAAGTTACATCACTTTTTATATTAAACTCTTTTAATATAAATTTAACTAAAGTAGTTTTCCCACTTGCTAAATCTCCTTGTAGTAAGATAACAATACTTTTTTGTTCTACAATTTTTTTTAAATAATTCGCAACTTTAGAAATATTTTCTTTTGAAGCTTGAAACTCTTTTATCAAAATTTTCCTTACTGTAATTTGTTAGAAACATCAATAATTTGCTGAAGTCTTTCTATAGCTTTTCCACTTTTAATAGCTTCTTTTGCCATAATAATGCCATCTTCAGTTGATTTTACTTTTCCATCTACTAAAAGTGTAAATCCTGTGTTTAGCAAAACAATATTTCTTTTTGCATCTGTAATAGTTCCATCTAAAATTCCTTTAGTTAAACTTGCATTTTCATTTGCAGTTGCTACTTGAAGTTCATTTATATTAGATAGACTAAAACCATACTCTCTTGGGTCAATTATGAATTCTCTAATACTGCCTCTTTCAATAAAAGCAGCATGTGTAACGTCACTTAGAGAAATTAAATCCATATTATCTTTTGAACTTACAACCATTGCTCTTTTTGTTCCTAAAAGAGTGAGTGCTTGCGCTACTTTAGAAATCAATGGTATGTCATAAACACCAATTATTTGTTTACTAAGCATAGCTGGATTTGAAAGTGGAATTATAATATCAAAAATAGTTCTATGTGAAATTGTTTTTAAAATTGGTTGAATGTTTTTCATACTTAAATGATGATTTTGCTTTAACATAAAGCAAAATCCTGCATCTTCAAGCATTTTTATTTGATTTTCCAAAATGATATTTATATTAATTCCTAAGTATTTTAAAATATCAGTGTTTTGATTATTACATGTATCATGTTTTGCTATTTTAGAACCACAAGCAGCAGCTAAAATCGCAACTGATGGCGAAATATTGAAAGTATTGTTGCAATCGCAATTAGTTCCACAATTATCAATAATTTCTTCTTTTAAACCATATGGAATATTTAATGCAATCATATGCTCTTTCATAGCGCTAGCAGCCGAAGCAATATCTTCTGCACTTTCGCCATTTTCATATAACTTGATAAGATATTCTCTTACATCTTCTTTGCATAGACGATTTTCAAATATATCATCAAATTTTAGTTTTGTTTTACTGAACATCCTTTTTCCTTCAAATCTAAATATTATTAATGTTTAGATACATACTCTTCTTGCTTAGATTTAGGAGTTGATTTTGTTGTAGGAATTTGTAATACCTTAAAAAAATCACTCTTTTCTAAGTAACGAATTTCAATAATATCGCCCACTTTAACTTCTTTTGATTTTTTGACACAATTTCCATTTAGAAAAACGACATTATGCTCAAGCATATCTTCTGCAACAGTTCTTCTTTTTGTTATATTTACAGCATTTAAAAATTTATCTATTCTCATAGGCAAGATTATAACTAAAAATTACTAAAATAGTTTACTTAAAATTTAAATTTAATTATAGCTCTTTTTGGATAGAATTCACAACTTATAAATGACATAAAAAGGAAGAGTTTATGAATAAAAAAGAGGTTAAAAAAGTAGTATTAGCTTACAGTGGTGGGTTAGATACTTCAATTATTTTAAAATGGCTTCAAGATGAATACAAAGCAGAAGTAATCACTTTTACTGCTGATTTAGGACAAGGTGAAGAGGTAGAACCTGCACGTGCTAAAGCACTAGCTTGTGGAATAAAACCTGAAAATATTTTTATTTTAGACATAAAAGAAGAATTTGTTAAAGATTATGTTTTCCCAATGTTTAGAGCAAATGCTATTTATGAAGGTGAGTACTTACTTGGAACATCAATTGCTAGACCTCTTATTGCTAAAAAACTTATTGATATAGCAAATCAAATGGGAGCAGAAGCAGTTTCTCATGGAGCTACTGGTAAAGGAAACGATCAAGTAAGATTTGAATTGGGTGCACTTGCCTTAAGACCAGATATCAAAGTTATTGCTCCTTGGAGAGAATGGGATTTAAACTCAAGAGAGAGCCTACTTGAATATGCTAGAAAAAATGGGATTGAAATTTCTCAAAAACATGTTGATGAAAACGGAAATCCAAAAGCAAGTCCTTATTCTATGGATGCAAATTTACTTCACATTTCTTATGAAGGATTGCATTTAGAAAATCCAAACAACGAACCAGAAGAGTCTATGTGGCTATGGACAAATTCCCCTGAAGATGCTCCAAATGAGCCAGAATATATTACACTAACATATAAAAATGGTGATCCAATTGCATTAAATGGTGAAGAAATGTCTCCAGCAACACTTCTTGCAAAACTAAATGAATATGGAAACAAACATGGTATTGGAAGAGTTGATATAGTTGAAAATAGATACGTAGGGATGAAAGCAAGAGGTTGCTATGAAACTCCAGGTGGAACAATTATGTTAAAAGCTCACAGAGCAATTGAATCAATTTGCTTAGATAGAGAAGCAGCACACTTAAAAGATGAACTTATGCCAAGATATGCAAAGCTAATTTACCAAGGATATTGGTTTAGCCCAGAGCGAGAAATGCTGCAAGCAGCAATTGATAAAACTCAAGAGCATGTTGAAGGAACAGTAAAAATTAAACTTTATAAAGGAAATGTTATTGTTATTGGTAGAGATTCACAAAAATCTCTTTACAATGATGCTTACTCTACTTTTGAAGAAGATGAAGTTTATAACCAAAAAGACGCGGAAGGTTTTATTAGATTAAATGCTTTAAGATTTATTATTGCAGGACAAAAAAGAAATAAATAATATTCAAAAACTTAAGAGAAATTCTCTTAAGTTTTTATGATAATTTTTTATATTCGATATCTAGTTTTTCATATAATTCATCAAAACTTATGCTTTCAACTTTTTCTAGTAAACTTATCATTACAACATTGTCTTCTTGAGAATTCCATACCTTTATGTAGGTACCTTCTTTATAGCCATTATCTTGTCTAAACTTATTTAAACAGTTTTTACCTATATATAACTTTTGTAACCAATTAAATGATAATCCACAGATTTTACAACATCTAAAAAACTGATCTATAAACCTTTCAATTCCAGAAAATGTTGGCATATTTCCAGTTTCAATTGCTAAAGCAATGTAAGATAATTTTTCAGCTTCTTTTACCATAAGTTTTGCATTTAATTCATCGTTTGCTTCATAAATACAATGTGTATTTACTAAAGATACAGCTCTTGGCACATTTGTTTCTTGTAAAATATAAGACATTAAGAAATGCCAAATATCAACCAGCTCTACATGAATATTATTCATATCTGGCATAGCGTTAATGTTTTTCCAATGCTTCCATGGAGTTGAATCAATCAACTCAGAAACTTCCATATGTATGCATCTTAACCAATTAATCTCTTTTCCATACTGATTTACTCCCAGCTCCCAATTTTTGCCATTTGTAGAGTCATTTAACTCTTTTTGCAGCAAAAACATCTCTTCAAGTTTATGAGGAAAACTTGAGGCTTCTTCTAATAATGATGCTAATGGTAAACACTCTTCTACTAAATTATCAAGCAAATTATTAGGTAATGCTTTATCCCCTTTTAGCAAATGAACTATTAAAGAAATTGTATAAGGAATTTCATCTTTTGATTCCCACTCTAAGACATCATCAGATGTAACACCAATATATTTTGTAAAATCTTCAATAGTCATAAATCCTAATGCCTTAATACTTTGTTTCAACTCTTTATATAACAATTTTTTCTCCTAATTTAATGGTAATTTAATTTCGAAAATAGCTCCAAAATCTCCATTTTTAAAATCTAATTTTCCGAAATAAGCCTCTTCTATAATTTTTTTACAAATATAAAGACCTAAACCTGTACCTTTTTCTTTTTTTGTTGAAAAATATGGATCGAAAATTTTATGAACAATGTCATTTTTAATCCCATTTGCATTGTCTTCAATTTTTATAATAGCAAATTTTTCATCAGCATCGCAAGTTAAAGTTATTTTTCTATTAACAACTTTTTTTTCAATCATTTCATCTCTTGCATTTTTTATGATATTTATTAATACTTGTACAATATCATTTGAACAAACACTTAGTTTTACATCTTTTTTTATGTTAACTTCTAAAAAAATATCATCAATTTCAAACATATAGTTCAAAAACTCTTTTGTTTTATCTATTAATTGTGAACATTTAATTGCCGATTTTTCTTTGTTTGGTTTAAAAAAATCTCTAAAATCGTCCATTGTTTTTGACATATAATTTATCTGCAAAGAGACATCTTTGGTTACTTTGTCTATAAATTCATCTTGAAGCTCTTTGTCAATCATTTTTGTTAAAGAAATTTTTTGTACTAAAATGGAAATTGTTTGAAGTGGTTGTCTCCATTGGTGAACAATCACAGACAACATCTCACCCATTGATGTAAACTTTGATTGCTCTATAATAAATTTTTTTTGTTCTAATATTTCTTTACTTTGTTTGTTTGTAAAATCTAAAAGTAACTTAGAAAAAATATTTTCAAACAACAAATCAATATCTTCTTGTTTTAATTTGTCACTATTCTTTTCAAACTCAATAATTTTATTTTTAAACCTATTACAAATAATAAAAAAATCATCAATTTGTACTTGGTTGTTTTTAACAAAAGATGATAAATCATAAATTTCTCTTTTTTCATAAAAGCATTGTAAAAATATAATTACAAAATCTTTTATAAAAAGCTCTGTATTGATGCAATACTTTTTTAAAATAGCCAATATCAAATCATCTTCAATATAAGATAAAATTAAATCTTTATGTTTTTTGTTCAATTAGCTATTTCCATTTTTGTTTTTTTATGTAAGCAATGATTCTACAATTTATTTTCTTTGTTTTGGATTATAGAAATTACAATCTATTCCACTATTTTGTTTTACTATTGTACTTGGAATTAATTTTGATTTAAAATTATAAGCTTTACAACCATAAGGTCTATTTGGCTCCCAAGTAACAAAAAAATAGATGCATTTTTGACAAACAATTTTTTGCATTTTTAAACACCAACTTTGCTTTGAATAGCTTTTGCAAGTGATAAAATATCAACATCCTCAAGCTTGACGCCCGTAGGAACTCCTTGAGCAATTTTTGCAAAATTAATATTAAAATTTTTTAGTTTATCTTCTATAAAAAGAATAAAAGCATCATTTGAAATAGATGGGGTTATAGCAAAAAGAATTTCATTTGTTTTATTATATTTTATAAATTCAATTAATTTTTGAATTAAATATTCATCAAGCTCATTTATAACAAAATATAAACCATCAAATTGCTTTGACTCTTCTATTATAAATATATCTTTTGCACTTTGAACAATACACAATCTATTCTTATCTCTAAAGTCATCTAGGCAAATTTCGCAAACTTCATGTTCACTCATACAACCACAATATTTACATTTTTTGATTGATGAAATTGCATTTTCAATACAATGCGCAATTTTAATTCCACTAAAATTATCATTCATTACAATATGATAAGCAAGTCTTAATGCAGATTTTTTACCAATGGTTGGTAAACTTTCAAAAGCATCTACTAAATCATAAAATTTATCTAACCCTTTTTTCATTTGGCGATTATATCCAATATTTATAATCTTTTGGATAAAATTGCCCGAAAATTTATGTTTAAAGGTAATAAAATTGACAGAACTTGATTACTATGAATTACTAGAAGTAAGCAAAAATAGCGATAAATCAACAATTAAAAAAGCATATAGAAAAATGGCTATGCAATACCATCCAGACAAAAATCCTGATGATAGTGAAGCTGAAGAGAAATTTAAAGCAATAAATGAAGCATACCAAGTGTTAAGTGATGATAAAAAAAGAGAAATTTATGATAGATATGGAAAAGCTGGACTTGAAGGACATGGACAAGGTGGTGGCTTTGGTGGTTTTGATGACTTAGGTTCGGTTTTTGAAGAGATGTTTAGTGGTTTTGGTTTTGGTGGTTCTAGAAAAAAACAAAAAAAATCATATAACTACAATTTAGATATTTCAATGGAGCTTACTATTGAATTCAATGAAGCTGTATTTGGTGTAAATAAAGAGATAAGATATAAATACAAAACTGCTTGTAAATCATGTAGTGGCACTGGTTCAAAAGATGGAAAATTAAGCAAATGTAGCTATTGTGAGGGGCATGGACAAATTCACACAAGACAAGGCTTTATGACTTTTGCACAAACTTGTCCTAATTGCCATGGTAGTGGTGAGTCAGTATCGGAAAAATGTTCGTCTTGTAAAGGCAATGGGTTTGATGAAAATGAAGACAGCTTTAAAATTGATATCCCTGAAGGAATAAATACAGGGAACAGAATAAGAGCTTCAAACAAAGGAAATATTGCACCAAATGGTTCAAGAGGTGATTTATATATTCAAATAAGAGTAAAAGAAGATTCTCATTTTGTAAGACATGATGATGACATCTACTTAGAAGTCCCTTTGTTTTTTACTCAAGTAGTTTTAGGTGATAGCATTAAAATTCCTAGTTTAAAAGGTGAGTTGGAGCTTAAAATCCCAGCTGGAACAAAAGATAAAGAGCAGTTTAAATTTAAAGGCGAAGGTGTAAAATCTGTACAAGGATACGGAAAAGGTGACTTAATAGTACAAATTTCTATTAAATATCCAACAAGCTTAAACTCTGAGCAAAAAGAACTCTTAGAAAAACTTCAAGAGAGTTTTGGCATTGAAAGCAAGCCTCATGAATCAATTTTTGAGGGAATGTTTGATAAAGTTAAAAAATGGTTTTCATAAAACAATATTAATAAAGGTAAAAAATGGATAATTCATATTTAAATTCTGTTCCAGACAATGATGGATATTTTGGAAAATTCGGAGGAAGTTTTTTGCCTCCTCAACTAATAGAGCCTTTTGAACAAATAAAAAAAGCTTATGAAGAACTGAGATATTCTGAAGAATTTTTAAAAGAGTTAATGTATGTAAGAAAACATTTTCAAGGCAGACCTACTCCAATTACTTTTGCAAAAAACTTAACAAACTTTTGTGGTGGAGCAAAAATTTATCTAAAAAGAGAAGATTTAAATCATACTGGTTCTC